>NZ_JBHXBG010000049.1:0-32516 GCF_042726755.1 Promicromonospora sp. NPDC060271
GCCGAACTGTTCGGCTGAGGCGAACTACACGGGCCTGAGGTGATCGAAGTTCAGCAGACCCGGCGCCCCCTCATCGGGTCTACCTTGCTACGCGCCGCCCGGCAGCAGAGCCGGTCTAGAAGTCGTCCGCCGTCCGGATCCGGTCCCGGATCCAGCGCCCGGCCTCCTTCAGGTTCCCTGTGCCGAAGGAGCCGCTGTTGCACGATCCCTGGGTGAGTACCGCACCGGAGCGGTGGTCGTCGGAGAAGTTCCAGTTCACCCAGCTGATCTTCTTCGACGCCGCCAGGTCGAGGTACCGCTGCGACATGGCGAAGTCGTTGGCGCCCTCACCCGCGTAGTCCTGGGTGCCGAACTCGGTGATGAACACGGGTATCCGGTCCGCGGCCCGGGAGAGCGCGTTCAGGTAGTCCTGCCCGTGCGACGCAGCGTAGAAGTGGAACGTGTACATCACGTTCGACGCGTTGACCGGGTTGTTCACCACCTCGGACTCGTTGGAGCCGTCGGAGACGCCGAGCGAGGACCACGCCCGCGTGCCGAGCAGGATGACGGCGTCCGGGTCCTTCGCACGGACCACTGGGACGATCTGCTCGTGGTAGCTCTTGATCGTCTGCCAGGACACGCCGTTGGGCTCGTTCGCGACCTCGTAGATGATGTTGTTCTTGCCGTTGTTCCGCTCGGCGATGGCCGTGAAGAAGGTCTTGGCCCGCTGCAGGTTGAAGTGGGGGTCGCCCGGGTCGAGCATGTGCCAGTCGACGATCGCGTACAGGCCGCGCGCCGTGAGCATGTCGATGTAGCGGTTCACCAGAGCGGTGAACCGTGCGGGGTCGGTCTCGTAGCCGTCCTCCTGCACGTAGGTGGAGATCCGCACGACGTCCGCGTTCCAGTCGTACGCGAGGGTGTCGAGCGAACCGTCCGTGATGCACTGGGAGTACCACTGGGTGCCGTGCGTGCTCATCCCGCGCAGCTGGATCCGCTTGCCCTGCGCGTTGCACAGGCCCACGCCGCACACCCTGAGCTGGCCGTTCGCCGCGACCGGCGTGCCTGCCTCCGGAGCCGGGTCGGTCGGCGTCGGCTCGGGAGCTGGGCCTTCGTCGCACGTGCCGCTGAGGGTCCAGAGCGTCGGGGTCGACGCCGGGTCCCAGCCCGCACCCGGGTGGGCGGTGTGCGCCTGTGTCGCGGTGTAGATGCGGCCCTCGTAGGTGACCTGCTGTCCGGCGCGGTAGCTCGTACCCTCGGCCCAGGTCGGTGCGGAGCACTCGCTCACGGCGGCTGTGACGGCTGTGGCGGGCAGAAGAGGGACGAGGGCCGTTCCTAGCGCCAGCATCGCGGCAGTGGCGACTGCGACGACGATCGGGGCGCGGCGGGAGACCATGATGGGACCACCTCAGTTCGTCTGTTGATCCGGAGCAGGTCGCGGCTACGCTGCCGGCCTGCTGGTCGCCAAGACGCTAGCAAGGTGGGTCGTCGGGTGATATCGGGGATTTCCACACCGTGACCGAGCGCACTACGGGATGACGGACGGACCGCGCTGCCCGATGACATAGTGTCGGCCCGTCCCCTCCGGACCATCCCGATCCGGTTCCCGCACCCGAGGTGGGCCCATGACTGTTCCCCTGACCCTGCGCATGCCTCCGAGCGCCGCTGACCAGCCGCAGGCCCCGGACCGCACGGTCCTGGAGGCGGCGCTCGGCCGCCTGGAGGACGGCGGCGGCAGCGTGCCCGACCGGGCGGACGCCGAGGTGCTCCTGCACGCCCGCGGCGCCGACCTGGACCGGCTCCTCGCGGTCGCGAGCACGATGCGCGACACCGGCCTGGCGGAGGCCGGCCGGCCCGGCGTCATCACGTACTCACGCAAGGTGTTCGTCCCGCTGACCCACCTGTGCCAGGACCGGTGCCACTACTGCATCTTCGTCCAGTCGCCGGGCAAGCTCGCGAAGGCCGGCATCTCGCCCTACATGGAGGCCGACGCCGTCCTGGAGGTCGCCCGGCAGGGTGCGGAGCTGGGCTGCAAGGAGGCCCTGCTGACGCTCGGCGACCGCCCGGAGAACCGCTGGCCGGTGGCCCGGCAGTGGCTCGACGACCACGGATACGCCTCGACGCTCGAGTACGTGGGCCACATGGCCCAGCTGATCCTGGACGAGACCGGGCTGCTCCCGCACCTCAACCCCGGCGTCATGTCGTGGGCGGAGCTGCAGCGGCTCAAGCCGGTGGGCCCGTCGATGGGCATGATGCTCGAGACCACCTCCTCGCGGCTGTGGACCGAGAAAGGCGAGGCGCACTTCGGCTCCCCTGACAAGGATCCCGCCCTCAGGCTGCGCGTGATCGACGACGCCGGCCGGTCCCGCATCCCGTTCACGACGGGCGTGCTGCTCGGTATCGGCGAGAACTACGCCGAGCGTGTGGACTCGATCCTGGCCCTGCGTGACGCGCACGCCAGGCACGGTCACCTGCAGGAGGTGATCGTGCAGAACTTCCGCGCCAAGTCGGCCACCGCGATGATGGGTGCGGAGGACCTGGAGACCCAGGAGTACGCGGCCGCCGTCGCCGTGACCAGGGTGCTGCTCGGTCCGGGCATGCGCGTGCAGGCCCCGCCCAACCTGACCGACGCCGCCGAGCTCCAGCTCCTGGTGCGCGCCGGCATCGACGACTGGGGCGGCGTCAGCCCGCTCACCCCCGACCACGTGAACCCCGAGCGGCCCTGGCCGCACATCGAGGACCTGGCGCGGCTCACCGCCGAGGGCGGGTACACGCTGCGCGAACGCCTCACCGCGCACCCGCACTACCTGCGCGAGGCCCGGGACGGCGCGGACTGGCTGGACGACCGCCTCCGCCCCCGCGTCCTGGCCCTGGCGGACGACTACGGCCTGGCCCGCCAGGACGCCCTCCTGGGCGCCTTCCCCGCCTCCACCCCGGCCCCGTTGAGTGCTGGGTATTTGCGCGTTTCCGACCCGTCCGGCCACAAAAAGCCAGCACTCAACAACGGGGGGCGGCTGGGTGGGTTGCTTGCCGACGTCGCCGGCGATCCTGACGGGGTCGACGACGCCGCCTGGGTCGAGCTGCTGGGTGCCGACGGCTCTGACCTCGAGGAGCTCGCCGCGCTGGCCGACCAGGTGCGGCGCGCGCGCGTCGGCGACGCCGTCACCTACGCCGTGAACCGGAACATCGACGGCTCGCTGGGCCTGGCCCCCGAGCAGGTCGAGGAGCTGGCGAAGGAGGCCGTCGCGCTCGGCGCCACAGAGGTGTGCGCGCAGGGCGTGCCGCCGACGTCGGCGGGCGCGGACGGCTACCTCGACCTGGCCCGCGCCGTGAAGCGAGGCGGACCCGGCCTGCACCTGCATGCCTTCCGTCCCGCCGAGCTCGCCGACGGCGCCGCCCGCGCCGGGCTCTCCCTGCCCGACTGGCTGACGGCGCTGCGCGAGGCCGGTGTCGACACCGTGCCGGGTACGGGCGCCCGCATCCTCGACGACCGGGTCCGGGACCTGCTCACGGGCGGCACCGACATCCCGGCCGAGCGTTGGGTGGAGCTCGTGACCGCCGCGCACACCGCCGGCCTGCGGTCGACCGCGACGATCGTGTACGGGCACGTCGAGTCGGCGCGCGACCAGGTGCGCCACCTGAGGGCGCTGGCCCGCGTGCAGGACACGACCGGCGGGTTCACCGAGCTGATCCCGATGCCCTGGCTGGCCTCGGAGTCGCCGGTGCCGGTGGCCGGCGCCCGCGCGGCGACCCTGCGCGAGAGCCGCGCCCTGCACGCCGTCGCGCGACTCATGCTCGACGGGCGGATCGACCACGTGCAGGCCGCCTGGACCAAGCTCGGCATGCGCGGTGCTCAGCGCATGCTCGCGGGCGGCGCGGACGACCTCGGCGGCGTGCTGCTCGACGGTGTGCTGGACCCCGGCGCCGGCCCCGAGCAGGGCCGGGAGCTGACCGTCGCGGACGTGACGCGGCTCGCCGCCGTGCTGGGCCGGCCCGTCCGCCAGCGCACGACCACGTACGAGCAGGTGGGGTGACGGGCACGAACACCAGGCCCGGAACGGCCACCGAGGTGGACGTCGCTGTGGTGGGTGCGGGGCTCGCCGGCGTGGGCCTCGGCGCCCGGCTGCGCCGTGCCGGGCGCACGGGCTTCGCGATCCTGGAACGGGCCGACGACGTCGGCGGGACCTGGCGCGACAACGTCTACCCTGGCGTCGCGTGCGACATCCCGAGCGCGCTCTACTCCTACTCGTTCCTGCCCCAGCCCGCCTGGTCGCGGGTGTTCGCGCCCGGCGCAGAGATCCACGAGTACGTGCGCGACGTCGCACGGTCCGAGGGGCTGATCCCCCACCTACGCCTCGGCACCGAGCTCACCGACGCACGCTGGCACGAGGACGACGCCGCATGGCACCTGACGACGTCGCGGGGTCCTTTCACCGCCCGGGTCCTGGTGACGGCGGTCGGACGGCTCAGCGAGCCCCGCGTGCCGGACCTCCCCGGGCTCGGCACGTTCCCCGGCCGCGTGTTCCACTCCGCACGCTGGGACCGCGACCTGCCCGCCGGGCTCCGGGTCGGCGTCGTCGGCACCGGCGCGAGCGCCGTCCAGCTCGTGCCGGAGCTGGCCCGCCGGGCGGAGTCCGTCGTCGTGCTGCAGCGCACGCCGCCCTGGGTGCTGCCGCGCGGCGACCGGGCCTACGCACCCGGCGAGGTCCGGCCCGAGCGAGCGGCGCTCGCCGAGGAGGCCGACCGCCTGTTCGACGCGCGCATCGCCGGCACGGCCGCGGAGGCCGAGCTGCGGGCACGGGCGGAGGCCCACCTGCGCACCCAGGTGCCGGATCCCGCGCTGCGCGCACTCCTCACGCCCGACTACGCCGTTGGCTGCAAGCGCGCCCTGTTCAGCGACGAGTGGTACCCGGCGCTGCAGCAGCCGCACGTCACGCTGGAGCCGGGCCCACCGGTAGCGGTCGAGGGCTCGACGCTCGTCGCGGCGTCGGGCGCGCGGTACGACCTCGACGTGCTCGTGCTGGCCACGGGGTTCGAGACGACCCGGCCGCCGTTCGCCGACCTGGTCGCGGGCCGCGGCGGACAGACGCTCGCCGAGCACTGGTCCGGCGGCATGACGAGCCACGCCTCGACGGTCGTGCACGGCTTCCCGAACCTCTTCGTGCTCGACGGCCCCAACGCGGGGCTCGGCCACCACTCGGCCCTCGAGGTGATCGAGGCGCAGATCAGTTACGTGCTCGGCGCGCTCGACCACCAGGACCAGGCGGGCGGGCCGCTCGAGGTGTCGGCGGCGGCCGAAACCGCCTACACGCGCGAGATCGACGAGCGCGCTGCGGGGACCGTGTGGCTGCGCGGCGGCTGCCGGAGCTGGTACGTGGACGAACGCTCCGGGCGCCTCACGCTCCTGTGGCCGGGTCGGGCCGCGGAGTACCGCGAACGGTTCGGGGTCTTCGACCCGGCCCCGTTCGCACGCGACGGCGCGACCGTCGGCTGCCCGCCCGGATAGGCCGACGCCACCGGCGGCGGGGCGCGGGCCGCTGGGCGGAGCGACGGGGCGGCGGCGATCGGGCATGGGCCACCCGGCAGCCGCAACTGGGCCAGGGCGAGCGGCAAGGTATATCCCTGTGGTGGGTGCCAGGTCCGCTGAACTGTGTTCGGCTGAGCCTCGAGTTTGCGGCCTGGGCTGAACAGTTCAGCTCACGTGAACTCGGCGTGGCCGAGGCGAACGCAGTTCAGCGGACCTGGCACCCACCACAGGGGTCTACCTTGCCCCGCGGACCATCCCCCGGAGTGCCGGCCCCTGGAGATGAGACGTCAGCCCGGGGCGAGCCCGTTCTGGTAGGCCCACACCACGGTCTGCAGGCGGTCACGCGTGCCGACCTTGGCCATGGCGCGGCCGAGGTGCGACTTCACGGTGCTCGTCTCCACGACGAGCTCGCGCGCGATCTCCGCGTTCGACAGCCCGCGGGCGAGGTGCCGCACGATCTCGGCCTCGCGCGCCGTGAGCTGCGCCGCGATGTCCGACGCCGACTCGGGCGGGGCCTTGCGGCGGGCGAACTCGGCGATCACGCGGCGGGTCACCGCCTGATCGATGAGGCCGTGGCCGTCGGCGAGCCGGCGGACGGCGTCGATCAGCTCCTCGGGCTCGCAGTCCTTGAGGATGAACCCGCCGGCCCCTGCCTCCAGGGCACCGAACACGTACTCGTCGAGATCGAAGGTGGTCACGACGAGCACCGCGGGTGCGGTCCCGCCCGAGGCGGCGTCGGCCACGATCTCGCGGGTCGCCGCGAGGCCGTCACCGCCCGGCATGCGCACGTCCATGCAGACGACGTCGGGGCTGTGCCGGCGGGCGAGCTCCACCGCCGCCGGCCCGTTCGAGGCCTCTGCGACCACCTCGATGTCGTCGGCCTGCTCCAGGAGGAACCGGAACCCCGCCCGGACCACCGCCTGGTCGTCGACGAGCAAGACCCTGATCATTCCTGTCCTCCGGTGCTCGTGGGCTCGTGGTGCAGCGGCAGCGTCAGCAGCACGCGCCACCCGCCGGACGGCGTCGCACCGGTCGTCAGTGTCGCCCCGACGAGGTGCGCGCGCTCCCCCATGCCGATGAGGCCCATGCCCTGCCGTGTCGAGACCTGCCGTGTCGAGACCTGCCGCGTCGAGACCTGCCGCGTCGGGTTCGTCGGGGCGCCCCCCGCAGCGGGTGCGTTGACGACCTTGAGGGAGACCTCCCGCTCCGCGAACCGCACGACCATCCGCACGGGCGCGCCGGGTGCGTGCTGGCGGGCGTTCGACAGCGACTCCTGGGCCACCCGGTAGAACGCCGCGTCCGCGATGGGCGCGAGGGTACGCGCCCTGCCCTCGCGGACCAGCTCGACGGTGTCGCCGAGCGTGCGCGCGGTGCGGACCAGCCCGTCGAGCGCGTCGAGCCCGGGCGGGGGCGCGTCGTGCCCGTCGTCGTCGACGCTCGGGCGTTCACGGAGGACCCCGACGATCAGGCGGAGGCTGTCCAGCGTCTCCTTGCCCTGTCCGCGGATCCAGGCGGTGCCGGCCTTGGCGGCCTCGGGGTCGGTGTCGATCTGCCGCGCCACGGCGGCGGCCTGGACCACGAGGCCGGAGAGGTGGTGCGCCGCGACGTCGTGCAGCTCGCGAGCCATGCGGGAACGTTCGGCGAAGATCGCGGCCTGGGTGGTCGCGCGCTGCGTCCGCATCAGCTCCTCGGCCCGGAGGCGGAGCAGCTCGACGTAACGGCGGCGGGTCGCCACCGCCCCGCCGACCAGAGCGCTGACCACGTAGGTGCCGATCCCGGCCGCGAGATGGTTCGCGGCCGGCAGCAGCAGGCCGTTCCCGGACACGAGGGCCGTCCCCGCCGCCGCCACGACCCCGACCGGCACCGCAGCGCCTGTGACCACCAGGGCCCGGCGGGCGGGCAGCAGCGTTCCGACCGTGTAGCCGGCGATGACCTGCGGTATGCCGCCGACCGACAGGTCGGGGGGCGACACGGCAATGACGAGCACCTGAACGGCCACGACGAGGCCCAGGCAGAGGACCGGACGGGTCCGGCGCAGGACCAGCGGCAGCGCCTGGGCGCACGTGGCGACCGCGAGCAGCACGCCCTGCGCCGGACCGATCGTCAGGTCCTCCGCCTCCAGCACGTACTGGAAGAGCACCACCAGCAGGCCGGCGGTCAGCAGGGTGACGACCGCGGCCAGCAGTGCGTCCTGCGCCGGCCGGGTGGTCACGCCGAGCCGGGTCAGCAGGGTCTCCAGCCTGCCGACGCGCGGCGGGACGGGAACGCCGTCGTACACCGCTGGGCCGTCCGTCGTGAGCATCATCAGTACGATACAGACGGCGCCAGCAGGCGGAACTCGACGGCGAACCAGGCGGTCCCGGCCAGGGCGAGCAGCACGAGCACCGCGCCGAGGATCCTGCGCCAGCCGTGCCGGTGCCGGACGGCGCCGACCACCTGGAGCGCGGCCGGGACGATGCCCAGCACGCCGAGGCCCTGGACCACCTGGAGCTGGCGCAGCGAGAACTCGGAGACGTCCTCCAGGCTCATCACGGTGAGCACCGTGGCCGTCCAGCCGCCGAGGGCGAGCACCGCGCAGACCGTCGCGATGTTGGTGAGCAGCCTGACCACGCGGCCGGAGCGCTCCGGGTGGAGACGCACGGCCCGCTCGGAGCCGGACGCCGAGCCCGGCGCCGACCCGGGAACCGACCGCCGCCGGACCCGCCGCGTGATCGCACCGACCGGCCACGCGACGGCCGCCACGAGCAGGATCAGCGCGGACACGCCGAGCACGGGGAGCGCCACCGCCTGGGCGCGTTCCGGCTGGGCGGGCAGCAGGGTGAAGGCCCCCTCGACGCCGATCGCCTCGACCTTGCCGTCTGCGACCCGCATGGCGATCACGCGCTGGCCGTCGACCTCACGCCAGACCCACGGCTCGATCTCCTCGTACAGGGCAGGCGAGTCGCTGAGGGGACCCGGCGTGATCAGGAGGCGGCCGTCGGCCCGCGCGGTGAGCTGCGTGGCGCTGAACGCCTCCAGCGAGGCGAGGAACGTGCTGTGCATGCCGCGCGAGGCGACGTAGCTGCCCTCGGCGATCGCGGCGTGCTCCTTGGCGGTCGCGTCGTCGACCGTGCCGGCCGCCGGGGCGGACTCCGCCGGGAAGTAGCGGTCGGTGAAGCCGTGCAGCACGGCGTCGCGCAGCTCGAGCGTCGCGAGACCGCTGTCGCCCGTGCTGTTGAACGAGACGAAGATCCCAGTGCGCTCCTCCGGGTAAAGCTGCAGGTGGGAGTGGAAGTAGTTGGTGTCGCCGCCGTGGCCGATGATCCAGCGCCCGTTGCGGCTCTCGTCGAAGAACCCGAGCGTCATCCGTGGGGACGCCGCGAGGTTGCCCAGCGAACTCTCGTCCAGCGCGGGGGCATGCATCAGGTCGAGGGTCCCTGGCTCCAGGATCGCACCCGTGCCGGGCTCGCCGAGCTGGGCCAGCATGAAGCGCGCCATGTCGGGTGCCGAGGCGGTCAGGGCACCGGCCGGCGGCGTCCCCACTATCTCGAACGGGCCCGGGGCGTCCGCCGACGTGGCGTAGCCCTTCGACATCCGGTCGCGCAGCGCTTCGGGCAGCGGCTGCTCGAAGGTCGACGACGTCATGCCGGCCGGCGTGAGGATGTTCCGCTCGACGTACTCCTCGAACGGCACACCGCTCACGCGCTCGACGATGTACCCGGCCAGCGAGTTGCCGTAGTTCGAGTAGGCGGGGACGGTGCCGGGCTCGTAGACCTGCTCCGGTGGGTCCTGCGCCAGCTCGTCCCGGAGCACCGGCGAGACGGAGCCCGAGCCGATGAGGCCACCGAGCCGCTCCTCGAAGCCCGCGGTGTGCGTGAGCAGGTGGCGCATGGTGATCGGCCCGTCGAAGGACCGCGGGACGTCGAAGTCGAGGTACTCCGCGATATCGGTGTCGAGGTCGACGTCGCCGCTCTCGACGAGCTGCATCGCGGCGGTGGCGGTGAACAGCTTGGAGACCGAACCGGGGCGGAACAGCGTGCTCTCCGGGTCGACCGGGACCGCCTCACCGCTCGTCGTACCCGTGTCGGCGTAGCCGTAACCGCGGGTGGTGACGACCTTGCCGTCGTCGACCACCGTGACGACGCCGCCCGCGATGCCCGCGTTCTCCAGCGCGGAGGGCAGCAGACCGTCGAGCCAGGCATCGACGTCCGACCGCGTGAGCGGGTGCTCGCCCGGCGGGGCGGAGACGGGCGGGGGCGGCGTCGGTTCGGCGGCGCTCGCGGCGGACGCCGGGACGCCGGCGGCGACGGTGATCGCGAGCGCCCCCACGGCGGCGAGCGCCGCCAGGGTGCGCACGCGGCCGGGCCGCCGGGTGGGTGGTTCATGGGACGGGAACATCGTCGCGCTCCTCGCGTTCGGCGGGTGTTCGGGCTGGTCCGGAGGGCTTTCTTCCGGACGACACCAGCCTGTCGGGCGGGCGGCGGCGGCACATCGCCCGCTGGCACGCACTTGGCTTACGACCTTTGGTGGAGGCGGGCTCCGTCCGACGTCGATGACCATGCACCTGCTGCCGGACCACGGCCTGTTGTGGCAGCAGGTGCATGGTCGATCTGTGGGCAGGCTCCCCCGGACGACGCACGGGCGTGACGGGCGTCACACCGCGCGCTGTCACATCTTCCGGGGCCGGGGAGTCTCCTCCACATCGGGTGCACCGAGCACCCCCTGTGGAAGGAACACCATGACCTCAGCGATCGAGAACCTCCGCCGCGACTTCGGCGGCGACGTCATCGAGCCGGGCGCGGCCGAGTACGAGGCGGTGAGCCGCGCGAAGCTGGTCGCGGGCAGCCCGGCCTTCGTCCTGCGCCCCAAGACGGTCGGTGACGTGCAGACGGCGGTCCGGTTCGCCGTCGGATCCGGGCTGACGCTCTCCGTGCGCGGCGGCGGCCACAGCTTTCCAGGCTTCGGCACCAACGACGGCGGCATCGTGATCGACCTGAGCGCTCTCGCCGACGTCGAGGTGATCGACGCGGACCGCCATCTCGTCCGGGTCGGCGGCGGCGCGACCTGGGGCCAGGTGGCCGAGGCGCTGGCGCCGCACGGCCTCGCGATCTCCTCCGGTGACACCAGGAGCGTCGGGGTCGGCGGGCTGACCCTGAGCGGTGGCATCGGCTGGAAGGTCCGCAAGCACGGCCTGACCCTCGACCACCTGGCGGCCGCGCAGCTCGTCACCGCCGACGGCGCGGTCGTGCCCGCGAGCGCGGAGGAGAACCCCGAGCTGTTCTGGGCGATCCGCGGGGGCGGCGGCAATCTCGGCGTCGTGACCTCCTTCGAGTTCGTGGCCCACCCGACGACGGAGGTCTTCTTCGGCAAGATCACGTTCCCCGCCGCTGAGACCGCCGTCGTGCTCCAGGGCTGGGCGGACCACCTCCGCACGGCGCCCGACGAGCTGACCTCCATCGCGAACCTGGCCAACCCGTTCGCGGGCGGCCCTGAGGCACCGCTCGAGATCCACGTGGCGTTCGACGGCGACGACCCGGAGCTCGCGGCCGGCGCGCTCGACCCGATCCGCCGGCTCGGGACGGTGCTGGAGGACGACGTCGCTCCGCACGCCTACGCCGACATCCTCGTGGAGGGCGCCGCACTGCCGCCGGGTCTCGAGCTGCTGGGCCACAGCGGCTTCGTCGAGCGGGAGTCGGTGTCCGACGCGCTGCGGATCCTCGCCGAGGTCGGGACGTCGGCGGGTGCGCCGTCGATAGCGATCCGCAGCGTGGGCGGTGCGGTGTCACGGGTCCCGGCCGATGCGACGGCGTACGCGCACCGCGGGGCGGAGCTGCTGGTCGCGACGGTGGCCGGCGGCCCGAAGCCGGTGGTCGAGGCCGCCCGTCCTGGCCTCGCCGCGATCTGGGCCAGGCTCGCCCCGCACGTCAACGGTGCGTACTCGAACTTCCTCGGGACGACCACGGCGGACGACGTCGCGGCGGTCTATCCGGCGGCGACCTACGAGCGACTTGCGGCAATCAAGCGGCAGTACGACCCGAGCAACCTGTTCGCCCGGAATCACAACGTTCCGCCCGCGGCGGAGTGACCTACCTCATAGGGACAATTCGGGTCAAGTAGGACGCGAACTACCCCGTCAGCCGTGATGCGATTGTGACTTTGCGGCCGACCGGGGTTAGCGTCACTCCGGTTCGCGGGAAGTCCGCGGGCACTCGAGGCGGGCGCCGAGCCCTGTCACCGCCCCGAGACTGCACAGAACACGGACAGGGACGGGGGAACCACGTAAGCGGGCACCGACGGTGTCCTTGGGGTGAAGCCGCACGAGCAGTACGCGGCCGGGTCATTCTCCGATCCGAATCCGACAGCTCACCTCGTAGGCGTCAGGAGAAGCTCTTGAGTACTCGCACGCCTGGGCGCCACCGTGCTGCCCGCAGACCGATCACCCCGCTGACTCCCCTCTCCCGTGCCGCGGCGCGGGGCATCTCGGGTGCCGCCCGCCGCGGCGCGCTCGTCGTCGCCGGTTCCGGCCTGGCCGTCTCCCTGCTCAGCGCTCCCGCGGACGCCGCGCCCGTTGCCGACAACAGCCCGTCCACCGCCGAGCTGGACATCCTGAACAAGACGTCGCAGGGCTCGGTCGCCGGGGCCGCGGTCGTCGAGGCAGTGAACACCGCGCCCGCCGTGCAGGTGGCCGCCGACAGCAAGTTCACGCTGGAGACGGGCACCATCAAGGTGACACCCGCCCCCGAGCCCGAGCCGGAGCCGGTCGTCGAGGAGGTCGTCGAGACCGCCGCGGCCGTCCAGGAGACCGTCCCGGCCGCCGCCAACGACATCGTCTCCATCGCCCGGCAGTACATCGGTGTGCCGTACGTCTGGGCAGGCTCGACGCCCGCCGGCTTCGACTGCTCCGGGTTCACCTCGTACGTCTACGCCCAGGTCGGCATCGACCTGCCGCGCACCTCCTCGGAGCAGCGCTACGCGGGCACCGTGGTGTCCGCGGCCGAGGCGCAGCCCGGTGACCTCATCTGGACCCCCGGCCACATCGCCATCTACGCGGGCAACGGCATGCAGATCGAGGCGCCGGTTCCCGGCCAGACCGTGCACGAGTCGCAGATCTGGCAGGACAGCCCGACCTTCATCCGCGTCGGCTGAGGCTGAGCCGGAGGCGCAGCGCATGGTGCGGGCCGAGGAACGAGGCACGCGCCCGTAGCGGAGCCACAGGCTCAGGCGACGTGAGCAGAGCCTGAGCCGGAGCCCCGCACCACCCGCCGCATCACGAGGACCCGCACCGACACGGTGCGGGTCCTCGTGCGTGTCAGAGGCAGGTGGCAGGATCGCCACCATGAGCGTCCCCACGGCGGTCGAGACCAACGCCCTCAACACCATCGACGAGTCCGAGCGGCGCGGCTCGCCACGCAACCTGTTCTGGCCCTGGTTCGGGGCCAACGTGTCCGTGCTCGGGCTCGGTTACGGCTCCTACCTGCTCGGCTTCGGTGTCTCGTTCTGGCAGGCGACGGTGGTCGGCGCCGTCGGCATCGTCGTGTCGTTCCTCTTCTGCGGGTTCATCTCGCTGGCCGGCAAGCGCGGTTCGGCGCCCACCATGGTGCTGTCCCGCGCGGCGTTCGGGGTGCGCGGCAACAAGCTGCCCTCCCTGCTGTCGTGGATCCTCACCGTCGGCTGGGAGACGGTGCTCGTGGCCCTGGCCACGCTCGCGACCTCGACCGTGCTGGGGGCGCTCGGCTGGGGCGGCGGAACCGTCACCAAGATCGTTGCCCTCGTGGTCGTGGCGGGCATCGTGGTGGCCGCCGGCGTCTTCGGGTTCGACCTCGTGATGCGGCTGCAGGTCGTCATCACCGTCCTGACCGCCGTGCTCACCGTCGTCTACATCATCCTGGTGGCCGACCACGTCGACTGGGCCACCGTCGCCGCGCTCCCCGCGGGCGGCGCGCCACAGGTGATCGGCGGTCTGGTGTTCATGATGACCGGGTTCGGCCTGGGCTGGGTCAACATGGCCGCCGACTACTCGCGCTACCTGCCCCGCTCCGCCTCCGGCCCGCGGATCGTCGGCTGGACCACCCTGGGCGCCTCGCTGGCCCCCGTGGTGCTGCTCGTCTTCGGCCTGCTGCTCGCGGGCTCCGACCCCGACCTGAACGCGGCGATCGGCGCCGACCCGATCGGCGCCCTGTCCACGCTCCTGCCCACGTGGTTCCTCGTCCCGTTCGTCGTGGTCGCCCTGGCCGGGCTGATCGGCGGTGCGGCGCTCGACATCTACTCCTCGGGCCTCGCCCTGCTCTCCCTGGGCCTGCCCGCCCCGCGCTGGGTCGCCGCCGCCATCGACGGCGGGCTCATGGTGATCGGCGCGATCTACGTCGTGTTCGTCGCGGACTCGTTCATCGGCCCCTTCCAGGGCTTCCTCATCACGCTCGGCGTGCCGGTCGCCGCCTGGTGCGGCGTGCTGCTCGCCGACATCCTGCTGCGCCGCCGCGACTACACCGACGCCGACCTGTACGACGCCGCAGGCCGGTACGGGTCCGTCAACTGGTCCGCCGTGGCGCTCGTGCTGGGCGGCACCGCCGTCGGCTGGGGCCTCGTGACCAACACCTACGCCCCGTGGCTCGCCTGGCAGGGGTACCTGCTGGGCCCGCTCGGCGGCATCGACGGGGACTGGGCGTTCGCCAACCTGGGCGTGCTGGTCGCCCTGGCCCTCGGCTTCTTCGGCACGCTCCTGCTCACCGCGCGCACCGTCCGCCGCCAGGAGGAGCGGTGAGCGACGGCGCAGCGGCCGCCGCCGCGCCGCCCGGGCCCGACGCCGCACTGGTCGTCATCGACATGCAGGACGTCTTCGCGCGCCCGCCCAGCCCGTGGGCCTCCCCCGACTATCCCGCAGCGCTCGCCGGAACCCGCCGCCTGCTCCCCGCCTTCGCGGGTCGCACGGTGCTCACCAGGTACATCGCCCCCACGGTGCCCGACGGCGCCTGGCGCGCCTACTTCGAGCAGTGGCCGTTCGCGCTCGTCCCCGAGGACGACCCGCTCTACGAGATCACCGACCTGGCCGACGTCGCGGACGCCGGGGCGCCCGTCGTCACGCTCCCCACGTTCGGCAAGTGGGGCCCGGACCTGGCAGCCGCGACGCACGACGCCGGCACGCTCGTGCTCGCCGGCGTCGCGACGGACTGCTGCGTGATCTCGACGGCGCTCGCCGCCGCCGACGCGGGCCGCCGCGTGCTCGTGGTCGACGACGCCTGCGCCGGCTCGACACCGGAGAACCACGAGCGCGCGCTGGACCTCATGCGGCTCTACGCGCCGCTGATCGAGGTCACGACGACGCAGGCCGTGCTGGCCACGGTCCTACCGGGCTAGCCGGTCAGCAGGAGCGCGCTGCTGCTCCCGCCCGCGACCGCGGGCCACCGACAGGACAAGACCGACCTACCGACCGACCGACCGACGAGGGAGTCAGGCGTGACAGCGACCAGGATCCGTGCCCAGTGGGAGCACCACGACGAGCGGTTCTCCCCCGTCCGCGGGGACCGGTTCGTCGAGGTGCTGTACGACGGCGGGAGCTGGCTCGAGGGTCCCGCCTACTCGGCGGCCTGGCGCACGGTGCTCTTCAGCGACATCCCGAGCGACCGGGTCCTGTCCTGGGACGAGGCGACCGGCGCCGTCGGCGTCTGGCGCAGCCCGGGCGGGTACGCGAACGGCCGCACGATCGACCGCGCGGGCCGGATGCTCCAGTGCGAGCACGGGTCCCGGTCGGTGACCCGCACCGAGCCCGACGGCACCGTGACCGTGCTCGCGGACCGCTGGGCGGGCAAACGGTTCAACAGCCCCAACGACCTGGTCGAGCACAGCAGCGGCAGCGTCTGGTTCACCGACCCCGCGTACGGCATCGACAGCGACTACGAGGGCTACCAGGCCACGCCGGAGATCGACGGCTGTCACGTCTACCGCCGCGACCTCGACGGTTCGGTCGCCCGGGTCACCGACGACTTCGCGCGCCCCAACGGCCTGGCGTTCTCCGCGGACGAGCGGAGCCTGTACGTCACGGACACCGAGCGCAGGCACCTGCGCCGCTTCGACGTCGGCCCGGATCTGTCGCTGTCCGGCGGCGAGGTGTTCGCCACCTGCGACGCGGGCGGTTTCGACGGCATCCGGGTCGACGACGGAGGCCGACTCTGGGCCGCCGCCGCCGACGGCCTGCACTGCTTCGACCCGGACGGCACCCTGCTCGGGAAGCTGCTGCTGCCCGAGGTCTGCTCGAACCTGACGTTCGGCGGACCGAAGCGCAACATGCTGTTCGTGACGGCGACGCACATGCTGCTGTCGATCCGCCTGACCGTGACGGGTCTCCGGTAGACCCGGGGGACGTGGTGTCCCCGCGGGCTACCGGACCACGATCGCGCCGCCGGCTCGAGGCCGGCAGTTACTGCCCGTCGCGGAACTCCACCTCCGGGTACTCGGCCACCGGGCCGTCCAGCAGCGGTGCGGCCCGGCCGCGCAGATGGCGGTCCAGGAACGCACCCACGTAGGCGTTGGTGATCTCGACGCCGCGGGCACCACCGACGAACCCGCCCGGACGCGGTATGCCGAGCTGGTCGAGGAACATGAGCTGGTCGGCGAACGACACGTGGCTGGCCGTCGGGATCTGCAGCCACAGGCCCGTCGCGCCCAGGCGAGCCCGGTTGTCCGGCCAGTCCGTCCCGTCGCTGGCGCCCGGCTCGTGCGAGGCGCTGCCCAGCATGAGGAACGGCCGGCCCATCCCCGTCTCGGGGAAGTCCACCTGAAAGGTGCCGTCCATGTTGACCCCGGCGTCCACGCGCGGGTCGTCGACGATCGCCGCCGCGGCGGACGCGCCACCCAGCGAGTGGCCGACGACGGCGATGTGCCGCGCGTCGACGGCCGGCCCGTGCCGCCAGAGCCGGCCGTGCGTCAGCTCGTCCAGGACGAAGTCGATGTCGAGGGCGCGGCCGCGCGTGACCCACGCGCCGACCTCCGCGCTGTTCTCCCGCTCGCAGAGCAGGCAGGGGGCGACCCTGCCGTCCGGGAACTCGATGGCACGGGCCTCGTACGTGTGGTCGACGCCGGCCACGACGTACCCCCGGGACGCGAGGTCCTCGGCGAGCGAGGTCAGCGACTCCCGGCTGAGGCCCGCGCCTGGCGACAGCACGACGAGCGGCCGCCGGCCCGGCAGCGCCGGGGCCCGGTCGTAGGAGTGGGTCTCGACGGTCGTCAGGATGTCCGACGGCACGGGCAGGTTCGCGCTCGCGACGATCGCCGCCGAGACCGCCTCGGTCGTGTACGGCGTGGGCTCGCCGTACGGCAGCGCCGGGTACCAGACGGACACCATGAGCTCTCGGCGCCGCTCGGGCCGCCACGGGTCGGCACGGTCCTCGTCGACGAGGTGGACCGGCGTCAGGCCGACGGGGTACTGCCCGGTCGGTTCGGGCAGGGAGAGGGCAGGGGCCTCGGCGGCCGACGACGCGGTGGCCGACGTCGGGCCGACCACCGCCGGACCGGCCGCCGCGCTGGGTGCGGCGACCACCGTGCAGGCCACGAGAGCCGTCGCGACAAGTGCTGACGGGATGAGTCGGGGTGTCTTCATGTGGTGGTTATTTCACGCCTCTGACCTGCGAACCAAGGGTTCCCGGGCGGTTCAGGGGACAAGCCGGGGACAAGCCAGGGAAGCCCCTGAGTACTCAGCGTGCCGATGCGGTTCAGCCCACGAGCACGACGGCGCTGGAGTAACCCTCCACCTCCGGCGGGGTCCAGTCCTCCTCGTCGTCACCCTCGTCCGGATCTTCCTCGTCGCCCTCATCCGGCTCTTCCTCCACGTCGTCCTCCGGCTCCGTCAGGCACAGCCCGTCGATCAGCCAGCCCAGGCCGTCGCCGTCCACGCACAGACCGCCGCTCAGCGTGATGCCGGCGGTCGCGGACGCCTCGGGGCGGATCGCGGTGCCGGGCACCGCCTCGTCGTGCTGCACCCGGGCGGTCACCAGGAGCCGCTCCGGGTCGACCTGGAACCCGACCAGCTCGGCACCGTTGCTCTCCGCGTACGCCTCGGCCGCCTCGTACATCTCCTGCTGGAGGCCCTGGCCGAGCAGCGCCTCCTCGGCCAGCCCCCAGAACTCCTCGGGCTCGGAGACCCCGAGGTGCAGGCCGTGCAGCAGCCCCAGGTGCTCGTCCCACTCCTGGGTCGCGGCGAGCGCCGCGGCGTCGGCGGCCGTGCCGGCCTCCCGGCGGTCGTCGGTCGCCGAGCCCAGCATGGTCACGACCAGCACCGCAACGGTCACCATGCCGACGGCGACGGGGATCGTCATCACGTGCATGGACCCGCGCTCGCGGTCGTCCGGTGTCGTCCGGCGCTCGCCGTCATCAGGCGTCGTCCGCGCCACGGTCACTCCTTCGTCGAATCGGTCACGGGCACGTCGGTGATCCGGAACCGGTCCGGGGCGTCGACCGTCACGGTCTCCTGGCCGGTGTCCGGCCAGACGACCGTGACCGACGTCCGCTCGCCCGGGCCCAGCGGCTTGATCTCCTCGTCGCCCAGCAGGCGGCGCAGGACGAACCCGCCGGACTTCTTCTGCTCGACGTAGTCGAACGGCAGCACGCGCTCCTGGGCGCCGAGCAACGACAGGTTGTGCGGGCCCGCCAGGTCGCCCAGGACACCGAACCGTCGGTCGCCGATCTGCTCCAGGTAGGACGGGAGGAACCAGGCGACGTCGATGGACGCGCCCGCGGTGCGCTCGGCGGTGAGCGTGCCGACGATCGCCCCGGGCCGCCGCACCATCGACTCGGCCTCCACGGTGTACTCACCACCGCTCGTGGCGATGGTGACCGGGCCGTTCCGCGCCGTCGGGACGTCGGCCTCGGGAACGTCGCCCTCCTCGGACGCCTCCACGACGAGGTGGCCCCGGAACTCGATCTCGACGCGGCGGTTCGCGGCTCGGGCCTGCGGGCTGGTCCCCTCGGCGACCGGCTCGTCCTCGCCCCGGCCCTCCTCGCGCACCGTGAAGCCGTCGCCGAGCCGTGCGCGCAGCCGAGCCGCGACGGACGCGGCGCGGCGTTCGGAGAGCGCCTGGTTGTAGGCGTCGGTGTCCACGTCGTCGGTGTGTCCCTCCACGCGCACCTCGCCGTCGTCCGCCTGCTCCCGGATCGACGCCGCGGCGCGGTCCACGACGCCACGGGCCTTTTCCGACAGGGTGTGCTGGTCCGAGGCGAAGAGGACGTCCGACGCCAGCGTGACGGTGATGTCGTCGTCCTCGGCGGCCGTCGCCGACCCGTCGTCGTAGGCGCGGGTGAAGGCGCGCAGCGGCCTGGTCTCGGCGTCGCCCACGCCGCCCACCTGGTCGACGGCGTCCTCGAAACCCTCGCCCGCGGGGACGACGGGTACGGTCACGGCGCCGAAGCCGGGCAGCAGCACGTCCACCGAACCGTTCACGGGTGCGGCGAAGACGGCGACGGCCGAGCCGCGCAGGGCGCCGTCCTCGGTCCACTCGATCGCCGCGGCGGGGTTCCCGCCGGGCGCCTGCGCCACCGGGTGGACGAGGCCCTCGCCCGTGTCGAAGAGGCGCACACCCCGGCCGTCGGTGACCGGGCTGCCGAGCCCGCCGAGGTTCAGCACGACGGTCGAGAACGACGGCGGCTTCGACGGGTCGGCCGCCGTCGCGCCGAACTCGTACCGCAGGACCGCCAGGTCGCCGTCGGCCTCGACGGGACGCACGTCGAAGTGCACGCGCGCGCCGTGCCACTCCCGGTCGACGGACACGACCTCGCCCGGGGCCGGGGGGCCGCCGGGCGAGGGCGAGATGGTGGATGCCGATGCACCGGCCGAAGGCTCGGCCGGGCCAGGATCGTCGGTCCCGACGAACCCGCAGCCGGCCGACAGGCTCGCGAGACCGAGCGCGAGCACGGCGAGCGTGGCTCGGCGCATCAACACCTCCGTTGTCCAGGCTGGGTCAGGGGGCGGGGGCGCCGCCACCGATGTTGTTCACGGCGGTCGTGAGCTGGGTCAGGATCGCGGTGCCGACGGGCGTCGCACCGGCGACGACGGCGCCGACGATCGCCACGACGACCAGGATGATGCCGACGTACTCGACCGAGCCCTGTCCGCGCTCGTCGTCACGGGCGACCCGCGCCGCGCACTCGGCGAAGGCCCGCACGCCCACCTGCGTGGCGACTACCTTCTCCATCAACTTGTTCATGCTGTCCTCCACGTGTGGTGTCCGGTTGCCGGCCGCGGGTCCGGAGGACGCGGCCACACCAGCAAACCTATGGATGGCCGCGCCCGGCGCCCAGGGTGCGCGGCCCCAGCCGGGGGCCCGTTCTCGCTGGGCCCACGGCACTACCCGGCTCGGCGTCGCGCTGGAGCCACCGCACGATCGCCTGGCTCCGCGTGGTCACGCCGAGCTTGGCGAACAGGCTGTTCACGTGGTTCTTCACCGTCTTCTCGGAGATGAACAGGCGGGCCGCGACCTCACCGTTCGAGAGTCCGTCGGCGACGAGGTCCATCACCTCGGCCTCCCGCCGGGACAGCAGGTCCCGCACGCTCGGGCCTCGGCCGGGTACGGCCGGGACGGTGGCGACCCCGGAGACGACCTGGCTGCCGTTCCGGCAGAGCCGGATCGCGTCGACCAGGGCGTCCGGCTCCAGTGCACCGTGCACGAGGTACCCGGCAGCCCCGGCGGCGAGCGCCTCGGACACCGTCGCCGGATCGTCGGTGTGCGTCAGCATCACGACGGTCGCGCCGGCGAGCCGGGGCAGCAGCTCCAGCCCGCTCGTCCGCGGCATCCGGACGTCCAGGAGCACGACGTCGACCAAGCCGGCGCGCACGTGCGCCGCGGCCTCCTCGGGATCACCCGTGTCGAGCACCGACGTCACGCCCTGCGCGCCGTCCAGGAGCGTCCGCAGGCCCATCCGGATGATGGGGTTGTCGTCCACGGCGAGGATGCGCATCAGGCCACCTCTGCCACGGGCCGCTGACCGACGCCGGCGGGTTCCCTGGGCAGCACCACGCGGACGACGGTCCCGCCGTCCGGCCCTGGCGCCCAGGTGGCATAGCCACCGCACAGCTCCGCCCGTTCGCGGACACCGCGCATCCCGTACCGGCCGCCGCCGGACGCCCTCGGGCCGAGCCCCACGCCGTCGTCGGCGACCACGAGCTCCACCACGCCGTCCTCCGCGGTCACGGCGATCTCGACGCGCGAGGCGTCCGCGTGCTTGCGCACGTTCTCCAGCAGCTCGGTCATCAGCGCGCGGACGTGGCTCATGCGGCGCTCGGCCGCCGCGCCGTCCACCCCGGGACCGAGGTCGACCGCCGCCGGGATCCCGGTCCGTCCCGTCCAGCGGCGGGCGATCTCGGTCACGAGCCCGGCCACGCCGTCGTGGTCGTCGCGCAGCTCGCCGAGCGCCCGCCGGGTGTGCTCGTGCACGGTCCGGACGGCGCCGCTGAGCCCGCGCGCCACCTCGACGGTGCCCCGCGCCGCGCCCTCCCGGTCCAGCCGGTCGGCCAGCCCGTGGGCGGTCAGGGCGAGCCCGGCGAGGTCGCCCGCGACCGTGTCGTGCAGGTCCCGGGCCAGGCGCAGCCGTTCGGCCAGGGCCGCCTGGTCCGCGCGTGCCACCGCCAGCTCCGCGGACAGGATCGCCTGACGCCGCATCCGCCGTCCGAGCTGGGTCCCGGTCCAGGCCATGATGATGGTGAGGCTCGCCCCCGCGACGCCGGTGAGCAGACCGCGCCAGCCGTCGTCGTACGCGGTGAGCTGGTAGAGGCACAGGGGCGCGGCCATCACCAGCGCGAGCCACAGGCCGGCGAAGAGACCCCAGAGCGCAGCGGTCGCCGCGGCGTAGACCGCCATCAGCGGCGAACCGGCGAGCGGCAGCAGGGCCACGACGGCGACGGCGGTGTCCGCCGCCAGCAGGATCCCGTTGCGGGCGTAGACGCGGCCCCGGCTCTCCCAGTTCAGCGCGGGTACGAACGAGAAGGGGGCGGCGAGCAGCACGAGGAACACGCCGAACCAGCCCGCGCCGTCGAGCAGGGCAAGCACCAGGGCGAACGCCAGGATCACGAGCCGGATCTGGCACAGCAGCCGCACCGCGGGGCCGATGGCGCGCTGGGTCAGCGCGTCCATCGCGTGCGGGGGGCTCAACCGCTCAGAAAAGGTCACCGAGGACCCCCGCGTTCGCGATGAGCACCGCCGACACCATCAGGATCAACGCGCCCGGCAGGATGGTCATGGTCACGGCCAGCGAGACCATCGGCGCGGCCCGGGCCGCGCGCTGACGCACGGTCTCCGCGTGCTCGCGGCGCACGTCCGAGGCGATGTCCGTGAGCGCGTCCGCCAGCGGCACCCCGAGCTCCTCGGCCTGCAGCAGCGCCGTCACGAACGTGCCGACGGTGGCGGACCGGTTGCGCTCGCGCAGTGCCACGAAGGTCTGCCGCCGGGACGCGCCCACGTTCATCTCCTGCAGCGCGGTGCGCATCTCGGCGGCCAGCGCGCCGCCGTGCAGGTCGCACACCCGCTCCAGGGCCTGCCGGAAGCCCAGGCCGGCGGTCACCGTCACGCTCAGCACGTCGAGGAAGTCGGGCAGCTCGGCGTCGATCTGCCGCCGCCGCCGGTTCGCCTCCGTGACCAGCCACAGCCTCATCCAGCCGCCAAGCACCACCGCCAGCGGCACACCGACCAGCCACAGCCCCTGGAGCGTGAAGAACAGCCCGAACAGCAGGCCGAACAGGACCAGCGCCGCCTCGCGACGCACGAACATCGTCAGCGTCACGCCCTCCGGCCGGCCCGCCCGGCGGATCGCGGTGTCGAGCCGCTGCAGGCGCTGCCGCCCGTGCAGCCGCACGGCCGGCGCGAGCAGGGGCGCCCCGACCCGGTCCAGCACGGCGACGAAACCGCGCTGCCTCGGCTCCGCGTCCGGCGCGTACTCGGCCTCGACGTCCTCCAGCCCGGTGCTCGTCAGCAGCCGGCCCGAGACCATCCCGAGCACCGCCAGCAGGGCGGCGGCCGCCGCGATCAGGAGCTCCGGCACGTCACACCTCCACCTTCGCCAGACGACGGACGAGCAGGTACCCGACGACGAAGAGCCCGGTCGCCACGAGCAGCACCACCTGGCCGGCCAGGTTGGTGATCATCACGTCCACGACGCCGGGGCTGAACGCGTTCATCAGCGCCACCGCCCCGAACGCCAGGAAGATCACCGTGTACCCGGAGAACTGCGCGCCCATCGTGGCGGTCACCACCTCGCGCCGCAGCCGCCGCCGCTCCTCCAGCGTCTGCCCGATCCCCGCCAGGGCGGTCACCAGCTCGCCGCCCGAGCGGCCCTGGATCGTGAGCGTCTGCACGAGCACCGACAGCTCCCGGGACGGCAGCCGCTCGCTCAGGCTCGCGAGGGCGTCCCCCATGGACCGGCCGACCGCCATCTCGGCGCCGACCTGCGCCACCTCGGACGCCGCGGGCTCGGTCATCTCCTGCGCCGCCATCTCGAGCGACCGGCGTACGGCCAGCCCGGCCGACGCGCCGTTCGCCAGCAGCCGGGCCAGCTCAGGGAGCTGCGCCACGAACCGGTCCACCCGCTGGTCGCGCCGCCGGTCCAGCCAGCGCCGCGCGCCGACGGCGACGAGCAGCACCGCGAGCGCCGCCGTCGCCCAGCCGAAGAGCGGGAGGACCACCAGTCCCACCACGACCGCGCCGGCGCACGCCGCCGTCAGGAACAGCGACGGCGACCACGTCGGCAGGCCCGCCCCGGCCAGCAGAGCCACCAGGCGCTGGCCCCACCGGGCCCGGGTCAGCCGCTCGTCGAGGCGGGCGAACACGGAGACGCCGGCGAGCCGGTCCAGGTCGGCGGTCTCGACCATGCGCCGCTCGGTCTCGGCGTTGCTGACGAGCGTGGCCACCGTAGCGGCCGCCATCACGAGCGTGACCAGCAGGCCCACGGCGATGAGCAGGACGGTCATCGGGCACCGCCCAGGGCCTCGACAGGCCCGACCACCGAGGGCCCGACCACCTGGGGCAGCGTCTCGCCGGCGCGCTGCAGCCGCTCCACCAGCTCCCGCGGAGCCGCGGAGCGGACGAACTCGCCGCTCACCGTACGGTCGGGACCGATCGGGTCCGCGACGAACCGCATCAGCGGCGTCAGGGCGTACTCCTCGCGCCGCTGCGAGGTGACCGCCTGTACCTCGATCACGCGGCGGGAGCCGTCCTGCGCCCGCTCCAGGTGCACCACCAGGTCGATCGCCGAGTTGATCTGGTCGCGCAGCGTCGCGGCCGGCAGGTCGAGCTCGCTCATCGAGGCCAGCGTCTCCAGCCGGCCCAGCGCATCGCGTGCCGTGTTGGCGTGCACGGTGGCCACCGAGCCGTCGTGGCCCGTGTTCATCGCCTGCAGCATGTCCAGGGTCTCGCCGCCGCGGACCTCGCCCACGATGATCCGGTCGGGCCGCATGCGCAGCGCGTTGCGCACCAGGTCGCGGATGGCAACGGCGCCCCGCCCCTCAACGTTCGCCGGCCGCGACTCCAGCCGCACCACGTGCCCCTGCTGCAGGGACAGCTCCGCCGCGTCCTCGATGGTGACGATCCGCTCGTGGTCCGGGATCAGGCCGGACAGCGCGTTCAGGAACGTCGTCTTGCCCGAGCCCGTGCCACCCGAGACGACGATGTTCAGCCGCGCCCGCACGCACGCGCCCAGCAGGCTCGCCGTGCTCAGGTCCAGGGTGCCGCGGTCCACGAGCTCACCCATCCGGAACGGCGTCGGGAACCGGCGGATCGTCAGGGTGGGCCCGTCCAGCGCGAGCGGCGGGATGATCACGTTCACCCGCTCGCCGCTGGGCAGGCGCGCGTCCACCATCGGCGATGACTCGTCCACGCGGCGGTTGACCTGCGACACGATCCGGTCGATGGTCTGGTAGAGCTGCTCCACCGACGCGAACCGCGCGGGCACCCGCTCCACCCTGCCGTACCGCTCGATGAACACGTCGTGCGGGCCGTTCACCATGATCTCGGTGACGGACTCGTCCGCCAGCAGCGGCTCCAGCACGCCGAGCCCGAGCGCGTCGTCGGTGATCCGCTGCACCAGCGCGCTGCGCTCGCGGGCCGAGAGCACCGGCCCGTCCACGGACAGGATGCGGGACAGGACCCGCTCGAGCCGCACCCGCCGCTGAGACGGCGAGAGCCGGGCGAGCTCGTCGACGTCGATCTCCTCGAGCAGCCGCTCGCGGTACAGCTTCGCGAGGTCGTGTTCCTCGCCGTGCCGTTCGTCGGCGGCGAGCCGGTCACGTAGCGCCATGTCAGTCCTCCACCGGAAACACAGCAGTTCTGGTCAGCGAGACGTCGACGAGCTCCATCCCGGCGAGCCCCAGCGGGGCTGCGACGGTCACGCGTACGCGCGCGGCGCCGTCGGCGACGGCGGGGTCCGCCTCCCGCAGGTCGAGCCCCTCGGGGACGGTGCGCTCCACCACCGCCTGCCAGTCCTGGCCCAGGCTCAGGGCACGGGCGCCGTTGCGGGCCGCCTCCTGCGCGATCGACGCCGTCTGCGCCACGGTGATGCCCTGGATCGACAGGAGCGCAACGAGCACGATCGTGAACACGATGCCGACGAGCTCGACGCTCGCCTGTCCACGTTCGCGTCCCGGCCCGGGCTCGCGGCGCCGTCCG
Source organism: Promicromonospora sp. NPDC060271 (assembly GCF_042726755.1). Lineage (NCBI taxonomy): Bacteria > Bacillati > Actinomycetota > Actinomycetes > Micrococcales > Promicromonosporaceae > Promicromonospora > Promicromonospora sp. NPDC060271. The sequence goes on from NZ_JBHXBG010000049.1 coordinate 25,120, forward strand.
TGCTCGCGGCGCGTTCCGTGCTCGCGGCGGGGCCCCATCAGCCCTCCCGGTAGACGGCGGCCGACGACGACGCGGACAGGTCAACGCCCGGGAGGAGCGTCGAGACGGTCACCCGCACGCTCACCGTGTCGGCCAGGACCTCGATGTCCGAGTCGCCGACCGTCGCCCGCAGCGCGTCCGGCAGCCGCTCCCGCACGTCGTCGCGGGCCTGCTCGACGACGTCGTCCCGGCGCCTGCCCTCCGCGTCGTAGTACCCGAGGACGCCGACCGTGCGCGCCCCCTCCTGCGCGGCGGCGCGTGCCGCCAGCAGGCCCGAGGCCCACCCGATGCCCTGGACGCACAGCACCAGCACCATGAGCACCATGAGGATGACCACGGGCAGCTCGACCGTGGACTGGCCCGCCTCGGGGTCCGAGCGGCGCGGCCGCCGGCGGCTCGTGCGCCTCCGTCCGGCGCCTTCTCCCCCGCCCGCCCTCCGCACCGACCCGGCGACCAGCGACTCGACCTCCGTCGGCCCGTCCGGTGTGCTCTCGTGCGCGGCCTCGGCGGCCCGCCGGAGCGCGACGACGCCGGCCTTGGCGACTGCGGCGTGCACGGCGGTGGGCGACTCCAGCAGCGTGGCGGTGTTGACGGCCCCGGAGAACGCTGCCCCGCCGTCCGGCACCGTGAACGCGACCGGGCGCTCCACTATCCGTTCCACCAGCGCCGGCGTCACCTCGTCGCGCGACGTGCGCCGGTTGAGGACCAGCTCGACCGTCGCGGGCCGCCGGACCGCCAGCCGGTCCCACTGCGCCAGGGTGCGCCGGGCGGCGCGCAGGGCCGGGAGGTCCGGGGTGGTGACCAGGAGCACGCGGTCCGCGAACTCCAGCGCCGTGGCGCGCGGCTCGTCGAGGTGCGCGCCCACGTCGATCACGGCCAGGCCGGACTCGAACCGAAGGGCGTTCACCACCGACCGGACCGCGGCCGGCGTCATCTCCTCGCCGCGCTCCCCCTCGCTCGGGGCCGGGAGGAGGCGGACGCCGCCCGGCACCTCGTACGTGGTCTCGCGGAGCATGCGCCCGGTGACCTCGCCCTCGACGGCGGCGAGGTCGACCACCGAGCGGCGGGTGCGCACTCCCGTGTACGCGGTCAGGTCGCCCGCCCCGAGGTCCAGGTCGACGAGGATCGTGTCCCTGGCCCGCCCCGTCCGGGCGAGCAGCAGCGCCAGCACGGACGTCCCGACGCCGCCCTTCGCCCCGGCCACGGCCACCACCTGGCCGCTGCGGCCGCCGTTGCGCTCCGCTGCGATCGAGGCGCGGGCCGTCGCCGACCACGACGCCACCGCCTCCAGCCGGGTCAGCACCTCCTCGAGGCCCGCGTTCCGCGCGATCACGGACCGTGCCCCGACCTCCATCGCGGAGGCCATGGCCTGGCTCATCTCGGCCGGGCTGTGGGCGTCGACGACCATCACGATGCCGGTGAGCGGAGTGGTCAGGCCGACGGTCCGGGCCACCGCGTGCCCGTGCCCGTCGTCTGCCGCCTCGTCGACGACGACGATCCCGATGTCCGGCTGCCGGTCGAGCGCCGTCAGCACCCCGGCTCCGTCGGACACCGCGGCAGCGAGCTCGAAGCCGTCGGACTCGGCGAACACGTGGCCCAGGTGGTCCCGGACCTCGTGCGACGGCGTCGCCAGCAGCACCTTGGTCACCATGGTCAGTCCCGCCCCTCGGGGATCGTGCCGTCGTAGACCCGCTGCTCGGCCGGGAGCAGGTCCTCGTCACCCGCACCACGCAGGGCGAGGCGCAGCTTGACGGAGAACGACTCGACGTAGGCGAGGGTCAGCGCGTCCTGGGTGCTCAGCGCGAACGTCACCGGCAGGCCGCTGGTCGTGGTGGACAGGTCGTCGGGGTCCTCGACGGTCCGCGGGAGGCCGACCTCGAGGACCAGCACGTTCGAGACCCACACCCGGGAGACCGGCCGTACGTCCCCGCTGCCGCCCATGGTGGCGATGATGTCGACGTGGTCACCGGGCTCGACCTTGCCCGCGACACCCGTCTCGGCGTCCACCAGGATCGCGACCTCGCGGAATCCCGGCTGCACGCCCGGCCGCTCGACCAGCATCCCGGTCTGCAGCATCGAGCCCTCCTCGTAGGCGGTGGCCGCGACCAGGTCGGCGGTGTCCGCCACGTCCCGCACCGCCGTGTCGGGTGCCCAGCGCTCGGGGACGCTGACCAGGTCCAGCATCGACGCGTCGACGGGCTCAAGGGCATCCACCGACCGGTTGAGCTCGAGCACGGTCACCATGGGTCCCACCTGCGTGCTCACGGTGCGCACGTAGTAGAGGACGCCGACGAACACGGCGACGGCGAGCATCGAGGTGACGACGAGGAAGAACACTCCACGGCGCTGGCGCGGGTTCAACTGATCACTCCCAGGTTGTCGGGTTGGCTGTCGAGCAGGGCCGGACCGGGCTGGCCGGGACGGAGAGGATCCGCGCGCGGGAGCCGGGCACGCCGGTCCGTGACGCCGCAGAAGATGCAGGCCCCTGCGACGGCCCGCCCGCAGACGTCGCAGGCGCCCCAGCGGTACGAGGCGGACACGGCCGCGGCGACCGCCGAGCTCAGGGCTCCGACGACGGTCGAGGCCTCGAACCAGCGCGCCGCGGGCCAGCCCGGCAGGGCGCCGTTCAACGTTGTGTCAGGGCCTCGGGAGAGCAGGTCGCCACCGTCGGCGGGCACCACGGGCCGGGCGGAGCGCGCCACGACGAGCAGGTCGCCGCCGTCCGGGAGCCCGAGGCGTCCGCCGAACCGGCCGACGGTGCCCCGGACGGGGTCGACCACGAACGCCGTCCGCGGCAGGTAGCTGCCCGCGTGCTGGCGGAACGTGGGTGCGGGCCGGTCCAGGCCGGCGACGCTGGAGAGGAGCACCCGGGTGGCCGTCCGGGCGAGCACCTCGGTGGCCACCGCCTGCGCGGCCGACGCCGTGAGCCCCTCGGTCGAGATGCCGGCCAGCGCCACCGCCCACGCGGTGACCGGGGCGTCCACGTGCAGCAGGCCGACCCGCTCGGGTCCCAGGACCAGCCGGGCGGACCGGGCGACGTCGCGGGCTTCGTCGTCGCGGGTGGCGACCACCACGTCGTCGGCGAGCAGGCCGGCGACCGCGGTGAGCACCTCGTCCAGCGTGCGTCCGACCCGGTGGACCGCCGGGTGCACGCCGTCGGGCGCGCCGATCGCGATCACCTGCACGGCTTTCCCCTCGTCGAGTACACCACCAACGCCGCCCCCGCAGACGTTCGTATCCTCCCATTCAATGTGGACATATCCCCCGTTCCGGTCGTCATTTCGACAAGAGTTCGTGGGGTGTTCACTCCGCTGTGCGAACCTCTCCCGGGCGCCGCGCACGTCGTGCGGTCCGCGGTCCGGCGCACGCCCCTCGGCGACAGGAGCGCACTGGTGAAGCAGGTCCGGCTCGTGGTGGACGGCGGCGCCGTCGTCGACGTCGAGGTCGCCGACACGGTGCTGACCAGGGCGCGCGGGCTGCTGTTCCGCGGCGCGCTGCCCGACGCGCTGCTGCTGCGGCCGTGCACCTCGGTGCACGGCGCGTGGATGCGTGTGCCGCTCGACGTCGCACTGCTCTCCGCCGATCTGCGGGTGCTGCACACCCAGGTGCTGCGCCCGTGGGGCATGACCCGGCCGCGCCGCGGCGTCACCCAGGTGCTCGAGGCCCCCGCCGGGAGCTTCGTCCGCTGGGGGCTGCGGCCGGACAGCCGCCTGGCCCTCGACCTCACCGCTGCTTGAACTTCACGACCTTGGTCTCGGGGTCGTAGTCGTAGATGCCGGTGAAGCCCCAGTTGATCCAACCGCCGTCCCCCTTGTTCTTGACCGTGCCGGAGTTCAGGGCGATCACGTCCATGCCGTCGACGGTGGCCAGGTGCACGAACCCGAACAGGTTGCTGAAGGAGAAGTTCTCGAAGTCCTTGACGACCAGGATGTTCTTGTCGGGGAAGGCCTTGGAGTACTCGTCCACCAGGGAGCGCACCCGGTCGGCCCGGTCGCCGGGCACGTCGCCCCCGTAGTTCGTGCCGGGATAGGTGCCCTCGGTGTACATCGGCGACTTGTTGTCCACGTACTGCGCACCGAGGTCGTGCCGGGAGTCGACGCGGCTGGTCGGCGGGTCGGAGTAGTCGTTGCTGTAGTAGCCGTCGGGCATCTTGAAGTCCTTGGCCCGGCACTGCGGGGCGGGGGACGTGGTCTGCCGGTTGCCGTCCACGTCGGTCACCTCGAACGACGACTCCGACAGCGTCCGGGTGTCGTCGACCGTCGTGAACTCGACCTTGAACAGGTCCAGGCCCTCCCACTTGAGACCGAACCCGCCGCTCCCGGTGACGCGGTCCATGTCGTACTTCAGCTCGCGGACGTTGGCATAGTCCTGGGCGGCCTCGTACAGTTCGCCGCCCTCCCCGTCCTCACCGTTGATCTCGACGTCACCCTTGATGAGGTTGCCCTCACGGTCGCGCGGGAAGATCGAGTCGATCTTGGGGCCGAGCGTGTCGCGCAGCTCCGGGTACTGCTCGAAGTCGATGATCAGCTCGCGCTTGGAGAGCGTGCCCTCCTCCCCCTGCGAGCTGTATCCGCCGGTGACCTTGAAGCCGTACGGCAGCACGACGTCGACGTCGATGCCCCCCTTGTAGAGCGTCCGCATCACCTGGTCGTCCATGGCGATGATGAGGCGGGACAGCTTGCCGTCCTTGTTCCACACCACAGACGTGCTGGTGGTGCCCTTCCACTCGGCGCCGAGCTGCCCCTTGCCCTTGACCGCGCCGTTGCTGTTCTTGGTGAACGGCTGCTTGCCCGACAGCTCGGCACCGATCAGGAACCCGCCGATGTCCGACGACGTGTAGGTCGCCTGCCGGCTGCCGTCGGACCACCGGCGGTCCTCGACCTGGACCTCACCCTCGTAGCCGCCCTCGACCATGCCCTTCAGCGCGATGGAGCCGGTCTGCGGTCCCCACTTCAGGCCACCCTTGAGCTTGACCTTCTTGATGTCGCTGTCGGCCTCGGCCAGCTCGTGGTGCTCGGGCTCCTGACCCCGCAGCTCCTCGGCCTGCTCGACATAGGGGTTCCTGCCGCAGCCGCCTGCCCACTGCTGCATGGCTCCGGAGCAGCTCTCCTGCTTGCCGTTGACCGCGTCGTACTTCTTGTACCAGTCGATCCAGTCCTGCGCCTTGCGCATGTCGGTGAACTCGTAGGTCTTGTCCTTCGAGTAGCCCGTGATACCGGCGATGTCGAACGCCACGGGTGTGCCGCCCACGTCGCTCCCGCTGACTCCGGCCCCCATCTCGACGCCGGTCAGGATGTGGATGCGGATGCGGCCGTCGCCGAGCTTCTCGATCAGCGTGCCGTTGCTGTTGCCCCAGCGGAAGAACAGGAACTGGATGTTCTCGCTCTCGACATGGCCCGTGGCCTCGATCACGCACGGCGGCTCCATGCTCGTGTACCGCGTGGTGACGCAGTTGGCCAGCTCGCCAGCGCGGGCCGCGCGATCCTTGCCGGGAGCCGCGTCCTCGTAGGCCTTCCACTCCTTCTCGCAGCCCTTGGGCACCGGCAGCTCGCGGCAGCCCACCTGCACCCTGGGCGGCGCGTCCTCGTCGAACTCGCCGCTGCCCGGCATGGTGTTGACGCAGCTCGGGTCGTTCGGGTCGTCCTTCGGCGGGCCCCAGCCGTCGAGCACGCAGTCCGCGAAATCCTGGATCTCCTCCTCCAGGTAGACCCGGTCCGCGCGCGGCCGGTCCTGGTGCCCCGCGGGCTGGTGCTCCTCCATGCACTTCTTCGGGTTGGGGTACCAGACGCAGTTGATCTGCACGACCTCCGTGTCCTCCGCCGCGGCGGGGTTGTCCACGAGGTCGAAGGTGACGTCGTCCTGGCAGTCGCCCGACGGCGGGCCGTAGCCGTCCCCCGGCGACTCCTCGCCCCCGGGCTCACCGGCCGTGCCGGTGCAGGTGACGGTGCCCGGTTCCTTGCCCACCGAGTTCACGGCGCACACGAGCTGGTCACGGACGTCGGCCGCGACGGGCGCCACCGCGACGAACAGGAGCGCGACGAGCACGAGGAGGAACCCCACGACCGCGACGTACTCGGGCATGGCCTGCCCGGCCTCGCGGTCGGGGCGCGGCGGGCGGGAGCTGCCGGCCGGGCGCGGCCGGCCGGCACGCGGCGACGCCGTGCTACGGCGGCTCCGGGGCTCGGCACTGGTCACTCGCCCAACCTAGAGAGCGGACCCGCAGGTCACGACGGCCCGACGGCCCAACTGTGCGCCCAGAACGACTGGGTCCCCGGGCCCAGTCGCACCGCGTACCACGGACGGGAGGGAAGGCGGGATGCGCTCTCCGTGCGCTGGACCGGCAGGCCCTACCGGAGCCCGCTCAGCGGCCTCGCCGTAGGGGTTCGGCGAGGGACTTCCGGTGACCGGCCCGTCCGTCGACGATGTCCTGGACGTGCGCGCGGAAGTTCGGGCACGACGTGATGTCGTGCGCTCGGCACTCGAGGGCATGGCGGGTCATCTCGCGGGACCGCTCCATGTCAGCCATCCGCCGCCCGAGGTCGGCGATGTGTTCCTCGAGGATCACGTGGCGGTCGTAGGCGCCGCCGTCGAGCATCACGCGGATCTGTTCCAGGCTCATGCCGGCGGCCTTGCTGCGGATGATCGTCGCGACGCGGAAGGCGTCGTCGGAGCCGTAGCGGCGTCGGCCTGCGCCGTCGCGGGCCGGGCTGAGCAGGCCCATCGCCTCCCAGTGGCGCAGCACGTGTGTCTCGAGGCCGAACCGCACGGCCAGGTCGCCCACCGACCAGATGGACCGGTCTCCGGGAACAGGAAGTGACTTCATGGCGCCATGGATTCACAGGCGGAGCACCACCCGCAAGCCCTTGCGGGTGATACCACGGGTTGCCGCCGGCTTCCAATCTTCGAGATCACAAGCGTGAGACGGCGTTTCCGTATGCTTGAGCCGGCGGTGTTGGGCGGACGCCGCCGACCCGGCCCGTTCCGGACATTTCCGATCGGGCATTTCAATGACGAGCAGCTTTACGTGGGGAGCGTCGCGTGACCGCCACTGGTGACCTGCGGGTCGACTGGGTGGTGCACCGCCCCAACGTCGTACGCTCCGTCGCCGCACGCGTACCCGGCATCGACGCCGAGGAAGCCACCAGCCGCGCCCTGGAAAAAATGGTCCGCATCGTGTCCACCGGCGGCACCATCGACGACCCCGCACCCTACTGGCGACGCGCCGCCGTCAACGAAGCCATCTCGATGACCCGGGAGGCCGGTCGCGCCCATCCGGTCGAGGACGACACCCTCGACGGCCTGACGCCCCCCGTCGCCGGAGCAGAGCTCGACGCCGAACGCCACGCCGACGTCACCAT
>NZ_JBHXBG010000050.1:0-32084 GCF_042726755.1 Promicromonospora sp. NPDC060271
GTACCGTCCTGGACGGTACGACCCCGGCGCCGCGTCGTGTGCGACTCAGAAGTCGCGGTTGTCCTGCTCCGTCACCCGCGTGCCGTCAGCCCCGAAGTCCCGGTTGTCCCCGAACTCCCGGTTGTCCGGTACCGAGGTCACCCGCGTGCCGTCAGCCCCGAAGTCCCGGTTGTCCCCGAACTCCCGGTTGTCCGGTACCGAGGTCACCCGCGTGCCGTCGGCCCCGAAGTCCCGGTTGTCGGCGGCCGTCGCCGATGCGGCACCCAGGATGCCGACGGCCGCGGTGAGGACCGCTGCGGCGCCCGCGGCAGCGATTCGTGCGGACTTCTTCATGGTGCGCCTCCTTTGTCGCCGGAAGGGCGGTCCCCCGGCGCGACCACGTTGAGGCAAGGCGCCCCACGACTCAACGACTTTTGGCTGACGCCGAATGTCCGCGCCTCGACGGCGCCGGCGTGCTATGCGTCGTTCAGCAGCGCCTGGGCCGCGCCCACCACCTCGATGAACCGCTCCATGTCCGGCTCGTCCTCCGTCGGCTGGAGGGCCACGGTGGTCGCGCCCGCCGTGCCGTACCGCCGCACACCGTCGGCGAGCGCCTGGGCCTCGCCCCACAGGGCGTAGGAGGCGAGGCCGTCGTCGTCGGCAACGTCCATGCCCCAGGCGGTGAGCTCGGCACGCAGGCGCGTGACCGCGTCGGGGCCGGTCGCGGCGGACACGTTCTGGATGACCGGGAACGGTGCGGCGGCGTCGCGGCCGGCGGACGCCCGGCCCTCGGCGACCCGGTCGAGCACGGCAGGCAGACCGGCCAGACCGACGGAGCCCTCGAGGACGACGCCGTCACCGATCTCGCCGGCGAGGCGCAGCGACTTCGGCCCGGTGGCGGCCACCGGAACCGGCACGGGTTGTGCGGGCGGCCAGTCGAGCGCGACGTCGTCGAGGGACACGTACCGGCCGGACGTCGTGACCCGCTCGCCGGCGAGCAGCGCGCGCAGCGCCGTCGAGTACTCCCGCATGAGGGTCAGGGGCGACGCGGCCTTGGCGCCGACCTGCGCCATCCACGACTGCACGCCGTGCCCGATACCGGGGATGAGCCGGCCGGGGAACATCCCTTCGACGGTCGCGACCTCCATCGCGGTGAGCGCCACGTTCCGCAGCGGCGTCGGCATGACGCCGATCCCGACGCGGACGTGGTCGGTGGCGGACAGGATCGCGCTGGCAGCGGAGATGCCACCGGTCTGGAAGCAGTCCTCCCACAGCCAGATCTCCTGGATACCCGCGGACTCGACGGCGCGGGCGAGCGGGATGATGCGAGACGGCGGGGTCGATGGGCGGATGATGCACGCCAGTGTGGTCATGGCCTCACGCTGTCATGGAGCGACCGGTCAGATCCAGCCCTTACGTGCGGCGTGCCAGCCGAGCTGGATGCGGGTCGAGACGCCGGCGACGCCCATCAGGACCTTGACGCGACGCTGCACGGTGCGCAGGGAGAGTCCGAGCTGGTTGGCCACCGACTGGTCGGTGAGGCCGGCCAGCATGAGTGCGAGGATCCGGCTGTCCTCCTCGTCGAGCTCGGAGCTCTCGGCGCGTTCGCCCGGCGGCGCGAAGGGCGTCGCGTCCCGCCACACGCTCTCGAACAGGGCGATCAGGGCGTCCAGCAGCCCGGACGGATGGATGATCAGCGCGCCCACCAGGTCGGGCGCGAGGCCGGAGCCCTCGGTGCCCGCCTCGACGACGGTCTGGATCGGCACGAACGCGAGCCGGCGGTCGATGATGAACAGCTTGATCGGCACCCGCTCCGAGAACCGCACGTCCTCGCCGTTCTCGATGGCCTCGGCGATGTCGTCCACCCGCAGCACGCCGGTGTCGAGGAAGACCCGGTCGACCACCACGCGGTATCGCACGCCGCGCGCGACCGCCTGGTCCTCCGCGGTGTTCTCGTCGGCGGGCATCACGAACACCGGCGGCTTGGTGAACGACTCGACCGTCTCGCGTGCGCCGAGCTGGAGCTGGATGATGCGGTGCTTCACCGCGTCGGCGCCGCGCACGACGTCGACGACGTCGGTGGCGGGCCGCAGCGCGGACGAGCGCCGGAACTCCTCCTCGAGCTCGATCAGCTCCTCCTGCGCCGCACGGATCTCGTCCTTGCGGCGGGCGAGCAGCGCGCCCAGCGCGATCTCGGGCGGAGCGGCCTGGAAGCGGGAGTCGTCGGCGCTCTGCCGGGTCGCCAGGCCGTGGCTCTCCAGCGCGCGGAGGACGTCGAGCGCGTCGCCGGGGTCACAGCCGAGCCGGCGCCCCAGCTCCGCCGCGTCGAGGGACGGGGAAGCCACGAGGTCGCGGTACGCGAGGGACTGCGACTTCGTCAGGCCGAGCACGTCGCCGAGCATGGTGTCCTCCCGCAGGATGAAGTTCGCAGGGCCCTCGCGAGGATACGGGATTGGTAACCTCCGGCACGTGAGCACCGAGGACGTGAGCTTTTCCGCCGACGGCGAGCCGGTCGCCGGCCGCTGGTTCCTGCCGGACGGCGACCCGGTGGGCGTCGTGGCGATCGCGCCCGCGATGGCCATGCCCATGCGGTTCTACCGGCACCTCGCGGCCTGGCTCGCGGAGCGCGGCTTCGCGGTGCTCACGTTCTCGTACCGCGGCTCGGAGCCCGAGCTCTACGGTCCGATGCGCAGCTCGTCGGTGACCGCCCTGGACTGGTACCACGACGCGGAGCTCGCGGCGGGGCACGCGCGCGCCCGGGCGGACGCCGCCGGCGTACCGCTCACCTGGGTGGGGCACTCGTTCGGCGGCCAGAGCCTGGGCTTCCTGTCCGACGTCGGCGTGGACGGCTGCGTGATGGTCGCCTCAGGCACGGGCTGGCGGGGCAAGGCCGCGCCGAGGATCAAGCGCTGGTCGCCGCTCCTGTGGCGAGCCATCGCACCCGTCGCGATCGCCGCGACCGGCTACTACCCGGGCCGCCGCCTGCGGATCCTGGACGACCTGCCGGCCGGCGTCATGCGCCAGTGGGGCCGCTGGTGTCTGCACCGGGACTACCTGTTCAGCGAGCACCCCGAGCTGCGGGACCGGTTCGCGAAGGTGCGGACACCGGTCACCGCCCTCTGGACCGCCGACGACGAGCTCATCTCCCCTGAGTCGATCCGGTACTGGAGCAAGGAGTTCCCGAACGCGCCGATCGAGTTCGTCGAGCTGCGCGCCGCCGACCACGGCCTGACCCGCGTGGGCCACTCGGGCTTCTTCCGCCCGAAACGCGCCGTCCTGTGGGAGGAGATCCTCCTCCCCCGCCTGGCCCGAACCACCGCGAAGTAGAGCGTGTGTCCGACACCTGCTCTACTTCGCGCGCACCGCTGCGGCGAGATAGAGCGGGTGTCGGACACCCGCTCTATCTCGCGGACCTCGGTGGGTTCAGAGGGGAGTGACCGTGCCCTGGAAGTGGCGGGTGGGCTTGCCTGAGCGCCAACCCTCGTAGACGAAACCGGCTCCGCCGGTCCGACCACTCTCGCCGGCCGAGGCCTCGGCCGCGTAGCGGATCGCCACGTCGACCGTGCTCGGGAGCAGCACCGGCTTGAAGAACTCGACGGTCCACTCGTACGTCGCGCCCCGCCGTGCGGGACCCACCTCGGCCAGCGCCCGTGCCGCCGTGTACATCCCGTGCGCGATCGCCCGGGGGAAGCCGAACGCCTTGGCGCCAAGGCTCGACGTGTGGATCGGGTTCTGGTCGCCCGAGATCGCGCCGTACGCCCGGCCCGTGCCGGCGCCGAGCTTCCAGCGTGCGGTCGGCAGGGGCGCCGTCCACTCCTCACGGGATGCCTCGGCCTCGGGCGCGCCACCGCCAGGGGCCGTGAAGCCCTTGGCGAGGTAGGTCGACACGCTCTGGTAGGCGAGCGCGCCGCCGACCAGCACCTCGGCGACCAGGTCCACCTGGACGCCACGCCGGTGCGCCCGGGCGTCCTGCGCCCAGGCCCGCACCGTCAGGGTGTCGCCGAGCCGCACCGGCCGGAGCACCCGTGCGGTGTTGCGCAGGTGCACCATGCCGAGCAGCGGCAGCGGGAAGTCGCCGCGCACCATGACGGCTGTCGCCAGCGGGAACGCGAGCACGTGCAGGAACCCTGCAGGCAGCACCTCGGACGACGGCTCGCCGAGCAGCCGCTGGTACGCCGCGAGGTGCGCCGCCTGGCCCGCTGTGCCGACGTCCGCCACCTGGTAGGCCTGCTCGGGCAGCTTGACGGCGCCCTTCGGGCGTTTGCTCGCGGAGCCGGCGAGGCCCCTGGCGAACAGGCCGCCCAGCCCCGGTAGCTGGGCAAGCTCTGTCACGTCGTACGACGCCGGTGCGCCCGTCATCGGCCCAGCATGGACTGGCCGCAGACACGCAGCACCTGTCCGTTCACGCCGCGAGCCACCGGGGACGACAGGAAGGCGATGGCCTCCGCCACGTCGACCGGCAGGCCGCCCTGCTGGAGCGACGGGATGATGCGCCGGCCCACCTCGCGCGTCGCGAACGGGATCGACCGGGTCATCTCGGTCTCGATGAACCCGGGCGCCACCGCGTTGGCCGTGCCGCCCAGCTCCGCCACGAGCGGCGCGGTGGCGGCCGTGTGGCCGATCACGCCGGACTTCGAGTACGCGTAGTTGGTCTGGCCCTTGTTGCCCGCGATGCCCGACGTCGAGGCGAGCGACACGATGCGCAGCCCTTCCACCCCGGCGGCCAGCAGCTGCTCGTTGATGCGAAGCTGCGAGGCGAGGTTCACCGCGATGACGGCGTCCCACTGGGCGGGCTTCATGTTCGCGAGCAGCTTGTCGCGCAGGATGCCCGCGTTGTGCACCAGGATGTCGAGGCCGCCGAGGTGCCGGGCGGCCTCCAGGATCCTGGTGCCGGCGTCGGCGGCGGTCACGTCGAGCTGCACGGCGGTGCCCTTGATCTCGTTCGCGACGGCCGCCAGCGACTCGCCCGCCGCCGGCACGTCCACGACCACGACCCTGGCGCCGTCCCGGGCCAGGGTGCGCGCGATCGCCGCGCCGATACCGCGTGCGGCACCGGTGACGACGGCGACCTTGCCGGCCAGCGGCCGCTGCCAGTCGACGTCGTCGAGGTCGTCCGCCGGACCGACGGGCAGCACCTGGCCGTCGACGTACGCCGACTTGGCGGACAGGAAGAAGCGGAGCGTGCCGAGCGCGGAGGTCGAGTCGGCGGCGGCACCGCCGGTGAGCTGCACACCGTTCGCCGTGGCGCCGCCCCGCAGCTCCTTGCCCACCGAACGCGTGAAGCCCTCGAAGCCGGCCCTGGTGGCGGCGACGGCCGGCGAGTCGCCGGCCTCCGGCGCGCGGGAGACGACAACGACCCGGCCGTTGCCCGCGAGCCTGCGGAGGGTGCCGCCGAGGGTGAGCACCGCCTCCGAGACGGCCTCAGGGGTCTCGGCAGCCGTGCCGACCAGCACGACACCGCCCCAGCGGACGTCGTCGGCGCCCTCGGTGGAACGACGCACGTCGACGTCCCACGATCCGAGGGCCTTGGCGATCGCGTCGGCGTCGCCGGCCGAGGCGCCGTCCGACACGACGAGCACCGGGCCCACCGTGAGGGGGGCGTCGGCGGCGTAGCGGCGCAGGATCGCCGGGCGGGGGAGGCCGAGCTGCTTCGAGAGCTTCTTGCCGAGTCCGCCGTTCACGAACGTGGTGTAGTTGTCAGCCACGAGATTCCTTCCGGTTCTGGGGAGCGGGCTCAGGCAGTGTCGTCTACCGTCTGAGCCCGTTGCTTCGCTACGGGCGAGTGCCTCGTTCCTCGGCCCTCACCCTTCGCTGCGCGCTGGGCTCAAACGGACTCGACGATCGCGACGGCGCCAAGGCCACCGGCCGCGCAGACCGAGATGAGCGCGCGTGCCGGACGGCCGGTCTCGGCGGCCTTGGCGGCCACCAGCTTCGCGGCGGTGGCGATGATGCGTCCGCCGGTCGCCGCGAACGGGTGGCCCGCCGCGAGCGAGGAGCCGTTCACGTTGAGCTTGCTGCGGTCGATCTTGCCGAGCGCACCGTCGAGACCGAGCTCGGTGCGGCAGTACTCCTCGTCCTCCCACGCGGCGAGCGTGGTCAGCACGGTGGAGGCGAACGCCTCGTGGATCTCGAAGAAGTCGATGTCCTCGAGGGTCAGGCCGTTGCGGGCCAGCAGACGCGGCACGGCGGCGGCCGGCGCCATGAGGAGCCCTTCGTGGCCGTGCACGAAGTCGACGGCGGCCGTCTCGGCGTCCACGAACTTCGCGAGGATCGGCAGGTCGCGCTCCTCGGCCCACTCGCGCGAGGAGAACAGGACGGCGGAGGCGCCGTCGGTCAGCGGCGTGGAGTTGCCGGCCGTCATGCTCGCCGGCTCGGCGAGCTTGGTGCCGAACACCGGCTTGAGCTTCGCGAGCTTCTCGAGGGACGTGTCGGGACGCAGGTTGTCGTCGCGGGTCAGGCCCTTGTACGGGGTGACCAGGTCGTCGAAGAAGCCGGACTCCCAGGCGCGGGCCAGGTTCTGGTGCGAGTTGAACGCGATCTCGTCCTGCGCCTCGCGCGAGACGCCCCACTTGGCGGTGGTGATCGCCTGGTGCTCGCCCATGGAGAGGTGCGTGCGCGGCTCGCCGGTACCGGGGGTGGCCGGGGCCAGGTCCTTGGGGCGGATCTGGAGCAGCGCCTTGATCTTCGCCCCGGTGGTCTTGGCGTGGTTCGCGTCGAGGAGCGCGGCCCGCAGGCGGTCGCTGACCACGATCGGCGCGTCCGACACGGTGTCCGTGCCGCCGGCGATCGCGGACTCGATCTGGCCCAGCTTGATCTTGTTGGTCACGGCGATCGCGGCCTCGAGCCCGGTGGCGCACGCCTGCTGCACGTCGTAGGCGGGCGTCGTCGGCGACAGGGAGGAGCCAAGCACCGACTCACGGATCAGGTTGAAGTTCTTGCTGTGCTTGAGGACGGCGCCACCGGCGACCTCGCCAAGGCGTTCGCCCTGCAGGCCGAACCGGGCGACGAGGCCCTCGAGCGCCGCGGTGAACATGTCCTGGTTGCTGGTCCGGACGTACTTCTTGCCGGCGCGGGAGAACGGGATGCGGTTGCCGCCGATGATCACGGCTTCGCGCGTGGTCGGGACGGGGGAGGGGGTAGTGGACACGTCGCTGTTCCTTCTCACTTCGTCGTCGGGCAAGTGGCTTGGTAGGTCGAGCCTCGTCGAGGCCAGGACAGGCCGCTACCCGGTTCGCGTCCGGGGTGGTGCCCAGGACTCACAGTACCTGATACTCTCAGTCTCGTGAGACGAATCACAAGACCTCTAGCGAGTCACGGTGGGGAGGCGGACCGATGAGCATCGGAGTCGACGGTCGTTCGACCCGCTGGGACGACCACCGCACGGCCCGTCGGGCGGAGCTCGTCCGGGCCGCGCGCAAGGCTGTGCACCGCCTCGGGCCCGCGGTCTCGATGGACGAGATCGCCGCAGCGGCGGGTACGTCGAAGTCAATCGTCTACCGGTACTTCGACGACAAGGCGGGCCTGCGGCTCGCCGTCGCCGAGACCGTGGTGATGCAGATGCACGACGCGCTGCGTGCAGCGGCGCAGCGCGCGGACAACCCCGAGATGGCGCTGCGCGAGATGGTACGGGTCTACCTCGAGATGATCGAGAGCTCGCCCAACGTCTACTGGTTCGTCACCCGCACCGCCATCGGCGGCAACGAGCCCGCGCCGGTCGAGAGCGGACGCCGAGGCCGCCGCGCCCCGGCCGCCGAGGAGGTCGTGGACGCCGCCGTCCCGACCACGCCGGTCGACCTGCACCCGCTGGGCGCCTACCTCGACTCGGTGATCGAGCTCGTCGCCGAGCCGTTCGCGCGGGCCACCGACGTCCCCCAGGCCGATGCCGCCGCCTGGGCGGCCGGCGCCGTCGGCTTCGTGCGGGGCTCCGGCGAGTGGTGGCTCGGCCACCGCAACGTCGAGTCGAGCCCGCTGACCCGGGAGGAGCTCACCGAGCGCGTGACGCTCTGGCTCTGGACGGGCCCGGTCGGCGTGCTGCACCACAACCGTCCTGGTTCCGCACCCGCCACCGCCTGACCCGCTCGGCCCCGAACACTCTTCGACCCACCCTCCCGAGACCCAGTACCTGGCCTGCCGGCCGAAAGACCGAGGAGAACCCGATGACGACCACCTCCGAGCCCGTGACCACCCCCACGGCCGCCGAGGCCGCAGCGCCCGCACCCGTGGCACCCCGGCCGGCGTCGGATGCCCGCGTCGACGTGCCCGCCCTCGAGCAGATGCTGCTCGGCCGCTGGGCCGAGGAGCGCGCAGAGGCCCGGCACATGGTGGCTACGCACCCCGAGCTCTGGAAGCGGGAGGGGATCACCAAGGAGGAGCACCGGGAGATCGCCCTCGTCCAGATGAAGGAGCTGGTCAAGCACCGCCAGGTCCTCCGGGCGTTCCCCGAGCGTCTCGGCGGTCGCGCGCAGGCGGGCGCCAACCTGGTGGGGTTCGAGGAACTGGTCGCCGCCGACCCGTCGCTGCAGATCAAGGCGGGCGTGCAGTGGGGTCTGTTCGGCTCCGCCATCCTGCACCTCGGTACCGAGGAGCAGCAGGACCGGCTGCTCCCCGGCGCGATGGACCTGAGCGTGCCCGGCGCGTTCGCGATGACGGAGACCGGCCATGGCTCCGACGTCGCCTCGATCGGGACGACCGCCACGTACGACCCGGAGACCGAGGAGTTCGTGCTCAACACCCCGTTCCGCGGGGCGTGGAAGCAGTACCTCGGCAACGCGGCCAAGCACGGCGTCGCCGCGACGGTGTTCGCCCAGCTCATCACCAACGGCGTCGACCACGGTGTGCACTGCTTCTACGTGCCGATCCGTGACCCGCGGACGATGGAGTTCCTGCCCGGTGTCGGCGGCGAGGACGACGGCCAGAAGGGCGGCCTCAACGGCATCGACAACGGCAAGCTGCACTTCACGAACGTGCGCGTGCCGCGACAGGACCTGCTCGCCCGCTACGGCCAGGTGGCCCCGGACGGCACCTACACGTCCACCATCGACAGCCCCGGTCGCCGGTTCTTCACGATGCTGGGCGCCCTGGTGCAGGGCCGTGTCTCGCTCGACGGCGCGGCGATCGGCGCGGCGAAGATCGGTCTGGCGATCGCCACGAAGTACGCCGACCAGCGGCGCCAGTTCTCGCCGTCCGCGGGCGCCGACGAGCTGACGCTGCTCGACTACGCCACGCACCGGCGCCGTCTCTTCCCGCGCATCGCCGAGGCGTACGCGATGCACTTCGCGCACGACGAGCTGCTCGACATGTTCGACGCCGTGTTCTCCGGCCGCGAGGACACCCCGGCCATGCGCGAGGACCTCGAGACGACGGCCGCCGCGCTCAAGGCGACCTCCACCTGGTACTCGCTGGACACGCTGCAGGAGTGCCGCGAGGCCTGCGGGGGCGCCGGCTTCCTCTCGGAGAACCGCTTCACGGGCCTGCGTGCCGACCTCGACATCTACACCACGTTCGAGGGCGACAACCACGTGCTGCTGCAGCTCGCGGCCAAGCGCCTCGTGGGCGACTACGGCAGGCGGATGGCCGAGGTGGCGAAGTCGCCGGGCGGCATGGCGAGCATCGTCGCAGGGCAGGCCAAGGACGCGGTCCTGCACAAGCTCCCGTTGAAGCGCCTCGGCCAGACCGTGGCCGATGGCGGCCGTGCGCGCTCAGCGGGCCGCCTGCTGGACGCGGAGGTGCAGCGCGAGCTGATCGCCGGACGCTTCGAGGGCATGGTCGCCTCGACCGCGATGGGCATGCGCCCCGCGCTCAAGGCCGACTCCATCCGTGCGCAGGAGATCTTCGACGACAACCAGGTGAACCTCATCGGGTCCGCCGCCGCCTGGGCGGAGCTGGTGCGCTGGGACGCGTTCACGAAGGCCATCGGCAAGGTGTCCGACGCGGGCACCCGCAAGGTCCTCACCCTGCTCCGCGACATCTACGGGCTCACGACCATCGAGCGTCACCTCGACTGGCACCTGACCAACGGCCGCCTCTCGACGGGCCGTGCGAAGGCGGTGACCTCGACGATCGACCGGCTGCTCAAGGAGCTCCGTCCGCACGTGCTCGACGTCATCGACGCCTGGGGCTTCACGCAGGAGCACCTGCGTGCCCCGATCGCCGACGGCTCCGAGAAGGTCCGTCAGGACGAGGCGGCCGCGTACTACCGCCAGCTCCGCGCGAGCGGCACGGCACCGGTCAGCGAGAAGGCGCTGCGCAAGCAGGACGCGAAGCGCGCCTGACGCCGGGCCGGGTCACGCGGCGTCGGGTACCGCCGCCACGACGGGCACGGGGAGCTGCTGCACGGGCGGCTGGACGGGCTCGTGCGCGAGCTCCTCGTCGTCGGCCCCGCGCGCGAGCGGCCCGCCGAGCGTCACCGGGTCGCCCGGCTCCGTCGCCGGCTCCGGTGTCGCCCGCACGGCGAAGAACGTGCCCGCCAGCCCGAGGAGGGCGGCGAGCACGGCGAGCGGTACGAGCTGGTACGCGACGGTGAATCCGAGCAGTGCGCCGCAACCGACCGCGACGGCTGATCCACGGACTAGTACACGGGTCATCAGGAGCCTCCCTGCCAAGGTATCTCCGAGGAGCAATGCCTGACCCCAGGGACTCCCGTTGATCGCTGGGCGCCCACCGATCGCGCTCGGGCGCCCGGCGCGCACCACCACATGAGGTGGGGTCCGGCTGAGCTGGGGCTCATCAGATTGTGTGGCGAGCCTGCCTCGCCTCGTTTCCAGGAAACCTCAAGCCGGGCGCCTTCGCACGTCGAACCGCGACGCCGATGATCACGAACAGGTCACGGCGCGGGGTGACCGGGCCGGTGGCCGTCGTCCTCACACGGGGTTGCACTGGGCGGTGGCGGTCAGGATCAGTCCGACGTCGGGCCGCCATGGCTCCAGGTTCCACGTGGACTTGTCGGGGGCGCCCACGGCGTGACACACGAGCTGGTCGCCCATCGTCGAGCTGTCCGCCTCCGGCTCGGCGGCCACCAACTGGGCGCGGATCAGGTCCAGCCCGGCCTGGCCGGCGTACCGCGCCCAGTCCGTCGGGTCGACGGCGAGCGAACGTCCGCCCTCGTTCTCGCCCCAGGTCGCGCTCTCGATCGCCTGTGTGCCGAGCACGAACGTGACGGGCAGCAGCTCGGCCCGGTCCGTGGGCGCGGGGGACTCCGACCCCCGGAGCGGCCGGACCTGGCCGACCTCCACGAGGGCGTGCGTCGCGTCGACCTCGGTGACCTCGATGTGCGGCGCGTCGTCCTCCGTGCCCGACGGCGGTGCGGGCGGGCCGATCGCCGCCACGGGGTCACCGTTGCCGTCCAGCACGGTGATGCTGCCGTCCGTGTCGACGTCGAGCGCACCGGGGGAGGCGAGCGCGAGACGCGCGGAGCGTCCGGGGGCGAGCGTGAGGGTGACCGTCCGGGTGCCTGGCCCGTCCTCGTCCGCCCGGACGTCGGCGGCCTTCAGGGTGGCGATCTGGAGCACCACGTCGCCGAGGCTGACCGTGGTCGTGCGCTGCTTGGACCGGCCTCCGGCGGGCTTCTGCGACTTTCCGGGTGGCTGTGCGGAGGGCGTCGCGGTGGGTGTCGGCTCCGCGTCCGCACCCCGCGCGCCTGCTGCCCGGTCGGCCAGGCCGCAGCCGCTCAGGGCGAGGAGCGTGGCCAGTGCGACGCACGCGGCGAGGGGCGACTGGGCGGCTCGTCGGATCGGCACCACCCCATTGTGTGGGCAAACGACGTCGCGTGGGCGGTCGACGTCGTGCGGGCGATGGACACGGGTCGGCGCGCTGGGTGGCGCGTGCCGCCGTCAGCCCCTATCTTTAGAACATGCGTTCGAACAAGGTGCTGGTGACTCGTGGTCCCGCCGACGTGCCGGGCCAGTCTGCGCGTGGTGCTGCCGTACCGCGCGAGTCCGGGTTCGCGAAGGGATTCGCGGATCTTACGGAGGCGGTCGACGCCGTGGCCGCCGTCGACGCGCTCCTTTCCTCGCTCGCCGCCTCACGGGCGGTGCTCATGGAATCGGTCCGGGAGTGGGTGGCCGACCAGCCCGAGCTGTTCGACGCTCCGGAGGCGGATGCGGAGGAACCGACCGGACTGGCGCCCGAGCTGGTCGAGCGGCTGGCCAGGGTCCTGCGGATGCCGGAGAGCTCGGCGGTCGCGCTCATCGAGGAGTCCCGTGCGCTGGTGCACGAGCATCCCCGTACGCTTGCCGCGCTGCGCGGTGGGCACATCACCCACGCGCATGCGCAGACCATCCTCGGCTACACGGACGGGCTGGGGCGGAGCAACCGGGTGGCGCTGGAGACCCGCCTGCTGAAGCGCGCGCGCAGCACCACCCCGGGCGAGCTGAGCCTTGTCGCACGGGTCGAGCGTGAGCGTCGACTCCGTCCGGAACGACCGACGGCGGCACCGGTGGTACGTCAGGCGGCGGCCGCCCGGCGGCAGCGGCTCAGTGCCTCCCCCACAGGTCGTCCCACGCGGTGAACGGGTCGTCGGCCCGTGGCGCCTGCTGCGGGCTGCCGCCGGCGGCCAGGGCCGGTGGCTGGCTGTCCCACGTCGGGCCGGCCCACGTCGGGCTGCCCCAGCCGGGGCTGTTCCACGTGGGGCCGGCCTGGCCACGGTGATCCTGGCCTCCGCTGCCCCGGCCGTCGTCGTACGGGAGCCAGCCCTGAGCTGCGCCGGACCCGCCGGCCCACTGGTCGCCCGGTGCCGTTCCGTACTGCTCGGCGGCGGGGTACGCGGGGTCGTGCCCCGCCGCGTACCCGTCGAGCGGAGCCGCGGGCTCGTGGGCCTGGCTCGGCTCGGGCCACTGCTGCGCCGTCTCGGTCTGCCCCGACCAGGCGACGGACCCGCTCTGCCCCGACCAGGACGGCGTGGGCGAGGAATGGACCGGCGCCGGCTGTTCCGGCTCGACAGGCGCCGCGTACCGCTTGCCCTTGTACGGCCGGGCGCCGTCGGACCGGCTGCCAACGCTCTGGCCTGGCGCTGCGACCGCCGCGAAGGTGGTGGTGGCGAGGTACTGCTCGAACGGAACGTCGAAGGTCTCGTCCTGGGACCACGTGCCGTCCCAGGCCGCGGTGGTCCGGGACGTACCGGTGCGGCGACCGTCGTCGGGCATCGGGGGGAGGTGGATCTCGCCCGGGTTGTGCAGCAGCTGGTCGTGCATCTGCCCGACCCAGTTGACCGCCAGCTCGAAACGCATCGCACCGAGCCCGTTCACGCCGAGCTCACCGCCGAGGGCCGGGTGCGGGTTGAAGGCGTAGACGTCCTCCTCGCCGAGGTGGATGCCGCGGCTCCGGGCGTCGCGCACCAGGTCGTCCATGAGATAGGTGGCGCGGCCCTCCGCCGACTCGAGCTCGGCGTACATGGTGACCGCCGAGGCCCAGCGGAGCTCGAGCGTGCCCTCGACCGTGTCCAGGAACCACCATCCGTCCAGCGACTCGAGGAAGATGTCGCCGAAACAGGTCGCGAAGCGCGGGGTCTGCTCGCGAAGCCCCAACCACTGCCATGAGGAGAGCCCGAACTCGAAGGAAACCTTCGGAAAAGTTCGAAGCAGCTTCATGTCCGAATGAAACCACTGTCGGGTAAACGTCGGGAACCCCCCGATGACATCTCTGTTACGCGTTTACTCAGTAGTGGGGCGGCAGCGGCACGGGCTCACGCGAGCCCCGACTGATAGGCGAACACGACGAGCTGGGCACGGTCGCGTGCGGCGAGCTTGATCATCGCGCGCGACACGTGCGTCCGCGCGGTCGCCGGGCTCAGGACGAGGTGCTCGGCGATCTCGTGGTTGCTCATCCCCTGGGCCACGAGGCGGACCACCTCGTGCTCGCGGTCGGTCAGGTCCCCGATCCGGGGGTGCGGCGCGAGCGCGCGCGGCGAGGCGGAGGTGAACTCCCTGATCAGCGTGCGCGTGGCCGACGGCGCCAGCAGCGCGCCGCCGTCGTGCACGGTGCGGATCGCGGTGACGAGGTCCGCCGGCGGGGTGTTCTTCAGCAGGAACCCGCTGGCCCCCGCGCGCAGGCCGTCGACGACGTACTGGTCGTGCTCGAACGTCGTGAGCACCACGACGCGCGTGGCGGTCAGGGCAGCATCCTCGGCGATCCGCCGGGTCGCCTCGATGCCGTCGATGCCGGGCATCCGGATGTCCACGAGCACGACGTCGGGTCGCAGGCGACGCGCCTCCGCGACGGCGGCTATGCCGTCGGCGGCCTCACCGGCGACCGTGAGGTCCGTCTCGCCGGAGATCAGGGCGCGCAGGCCCATTCGCACCAGGTCCTGGTCGTCCACGAGCAGCACCGAGATCATGTGACACCTCCGGCGGGCAGTACCGCCCGCACCTCGAAGTACTCGTCGACGGGACCGGCGTCGAGCCGCCCGCCCAGGGACTCGACCCGATGCCGCATCCCGGTGATGCCGAAACCGGCGACGAAGCCGTCGGCGGGCGCGCGCGGGCCGCGGACACGCGGGTTGCGGACGCACAGGCGGATCAGGTCGGGCTCGTATCCCACCTCGACCCGCGCCGCCGCCCCGGCCCCGTGCTTGACCACGTTGGTCAGCGACTCCTGCAGCACGCGGTAGGCGGCGAGGTCCACCGCGTCGGGCAGCGGCCGGGAGGTACCGCCGATCGTGAGGTCGACGGCCACCCCCGCCGACCGCACCCGCTGCGCAAGCACCTCCAGGTTGGCCAGCCCGGCCGTCGGCGCTCGGTCGGGACCGGCGCCGGACGCGGCACCCGGGCGGATCTCCGCGAGCGTGGTGCGCAGCTCGGTCAACGCCTCGTTCGCCGCCTTCGAGATGGCCTCCAGTGCGGTGGTCGCGTCCTCGGGCCGGCCGAGATGGAGCGCGATGTCCGCCTGCATCTGGATGGCGGCCAGCCCGTGCCCGACGACGTCGTGCACCTCGTGCGCGAGCTGCAGCCGTTCGTCGTCGCGCGCCTGCTGCTCCGCCGCGTCCCGTTCGGCGGACCGGGCCTCGTGCCACATCCGTCTGGCTACGCCGATGCTGAACGGCACCGCCACGATGGCGCTCGCCGGGATCAGCCCGGTCGGCAGGGGAAGCGCGCCCGGATGCGTGAGGACGTGCAGCAGGAGGAGGGCCAGCGTCGCCGTGCCGTACAGCAGGGCAGGGCGGAGCGGACGCCGTCGGGCCAGGGAGTAGACCGCGACCACGACGCACACCATCACCGGGCCGTACGGGTAGTCGAGGAGCAGGTAGGTGACCGTCGCGAGGGTGACCACACCGAGCGTCACCACGGGCCGGCGGGTCCGGAACAGCGTCCCCACCGCAGCGGTGACCGCCAGCGCGTACCCGAGGGCGTCGACGGGGCGCATCCCGGCGGACGCCTCGAGGAACGGCAAAGACACCAGCGTGAGCGTCGTCAGCGCGGCGGTCACGGCGACGTCCACGAGACGCGGCTTCCCCATGTCCCTCACCTCCGGCCCCACTGTGTCCGACGGCGGGCCGGGCGTCACCCCCTGTGCGCCGTACCCCGCTGTACGTCCTGGAGCGTAGACGGGCCACCGCGCCGCCGTCGGACGGCGCAGCGGGACTGCCGTCCCGCGGCCGATCCCGTGCCGGGCCCCAGCCGGAAGGCTGAGGTGCAGGGACGCCGCCCGGCGTCCGAGGAGGGACTGGACATGAATCTCAGGGGAAGTCTCGGGGGAATCGCCGTCGCCGGCCTCGTCGTCGCGACGATCGGCATCTATGTCGCCAGGGCAGGCAGGGCTCCGGCGCCGGTCCTGCCGCCGGCCGTCGTGCTGATGGTCGTCGCCGCCGTGCTGCTCGCCGTGTTCCGCACCCGGACCTGGCCCGCTGTCGTCGCGGTGGTCGTGGCGGTCGCCGAGGCCGCCGGCGTCATCCTGACCGGGAGCCTCGGCAACCTCGGCTTCGCCGAGCCGCTGCTCGGTGCGGGCACCGCGCTACGGGTCATCGGCGTCCTGGTCGTGCTCGTGGCGGGGACGCTGCTGGTGGTGCGGCCGGGTGCTGCGCCGCGAACGGAGCCGACGTCATGAGGCTGGCGCCGCGCGCACGCAAGGCGGTGCTCACCGTGCACCTCGTGGTCGCCGGGGCGTGGATCGGCATCGACGTACTGGTGGCCGTGCTCGTCGCAGTGGGGCTGGGCGGTGGCTCGGACGCCGTCCGGGGGCTCGCCCTGCGGGCCCTCGCCGAGTTCGTGGTGACCCCGATGCTCGTCTCCGCCCTCGTCTGTCTCGGCTCGGGTCTGCTGCTCGGTCTCGCGACCAAGTGGGGCCTGGTCCGCTACTGGTGGGTCACGGTCAAGCTCGTCCTGAACGCGCTGCTGTGCGTCCTGATCGTCGTGGCGCTGCGGCCGGGCATGGCCGACGTCGGCGCCGCCGGCGTGGCGGTCGAGGCCGGGCAGGTCCCGGCGACGGACATCTCGTTCCTCGTGTACCCGCCCGCGGTGTCGCTCACGCTGCTCGCCGTGGCGACGCTGCTGTCCGTGTACAAGCCGTGGGGGCGGGTGCGGCGGCGCTCGCGAAGGGAGGTCGCGGTCGGATCGTCGAGGACGGAGGGCCAGACGGTGCGCTTGTTCGCGGCCCGTAGTAGCTCAGGGGCACACGTTGCCAGTCCACGGGCAGATCGACGGATCGAAGCTCCGTTGACCAAACTCTGAAAGGAAGCGTTTCGTGGGTTCGTAGGTTGGTTTGAGAACCCGTGCCACGGCGAATATCGATACGTCGTGTGCGCCGGCAAGCTTGAGCGCAGATGCCGCGGACTGAGCGTTTGCACCGCTCACCCATGAGTCGTCGATCAGGAGTACGTGCCGAGGGACGTCGGTGCCAGGTGGCACCACGAAGTTCGCCGGCCGGAAGACGTGCTTCTCGAACCCATGGGGTGTCACGTCGAGCGGGACCTGAGTCTCAGGCCGAGCTGCAAGCCTGCGGACCAGCGTCGTCAGGGTGTCGCGTCCCTTGGACGATGGCACAACCGCCCAACCCATCTCTCGGGGTGCAAAGCCCGAGAGCTTGAGATCGCACTCCACATGTCCGCGCAGGCCGAGAGCAAGCAATGAGCGCATGACGAGGATGTGGTCAGGCCCGGGGAAATTGCCCTTGTATTGCTGGACCAGCCGATATGCCTGCGTGTCGTACTGCACGGCGTAGATCAGGATGCCGACGCGATCACAGATGGAGTCGGCGGACTCGGTGAGCTGGCGGCACTGTGGGCAGTAGGCGTCGAGAACGTGGTTGACCGGAGTTGAGCAGATGGAGCAGGTCGATCCTGTGTTGAATGCCGCGTTGAGCAAGTAGCGACCGTGATCGGCGGAGAGATACGCGGCGACAGGTTGAACGCTGCTCGGCAGGTCACGTGTCACACGCCCGCCAGGGCAGCGAGTGCTTCCTCGACCAGGCGAGGGCGCTCACGGATCTCTGTGACGGCGCGTCGCAGGTCCGCCATGGATCCAACGATGTGGACTCCTGGCGTGCCCTGGAGCACCGCTCCCCAGGACGTCGTGGATGCGACCTGCTTGGTGAGGATGACCGGCCGACCGTGCTCCCCGGCCTTGCGCACTTGGTTCCGGGTGCCGCTGTGCTCGCCGGCTTCGATGACGATCGTGGCTAGGCCGTAGCCGGACATGGAGGCGTTGCGCATGGGGAACGACTGCTTCGTCGGTGGGGCGTCGGGAAAGAACTGCGACAACACCAGGCCACGTTCGGCGATCTCGTGCTGGAGCCGAGCATTGACTGCTGGGTACTCACGCGTGATTCCTGTACCGATGAATGCGACCGTTCGGCCTCCGGCTTCGAGTGCGGCGCGATGCGATGCCGCATCGACCCCGGATGCCAGGCCGCTGATGACCGTGAGGCCTTCGTCGACGAGGAAGCGCGCCACCTCCGCCGCCAGGCGCTGGCCGTCAAGCGAAGCACTTCGTGAGCCGACGACTGACATCCCCATGTCATTCGGCCGTAGATCGCCTTCGTAGAAGAGGATTGGTGGGGTCTCGTGGATGTCGAGGAGGCGGCGCGGGTAAGACCTGTCGAGCACTGTCGTGAACTTCAGGGCGCGTTCGCCCCATTGGGCGATCTCAGACAGCGCGGAGTCGAGCGCGGATCGGTCGTCAGGTAAGTCGAACAGAAGGCCCTCGCCGTTCTGGGCTTCCCACACCGCTGTCGCGCTCCCTTCGAAGGCGACCTGCGCGGCGATTCGGCTCCATGGCTCCTCGCGCTTGCGCAGCAGTGCGAGCAAGGCGGCATGCTCGCTGCGTGAGGTCGTCATCTCCTCAGCCTAGGGGCTCCTGGGCGAGACGACACCGTTGAGCCGCGCACTTTATCGAACTGTTGTGCGATTCGGGCGAGTTCTTCGGTCTGACCTGCCGGGCACTCCGAAGCATGGCCATGTCAGAGGCTCGGTCTACGGTCATCGCATGAGCATCGAGGTGCGGGACGCGACACCCGCCGAGTACAAGGCTTTGGGCAAGATCGTCGCGGAGGCGTTCTTCGCTGACGGGCAGCTCGACGCGCCCGGCTCCGAATTCTACGCCGACATCCTGCGCGACGTCGCGAGCCGGGCGGAGGCCGCCGAGATCATCGCGGCGCTGGACGACGGCGTGGTGGTCGGCGGCGTGACGTTCGTGCCGCACGGCGGCCCCATGGCCGACATCGCCCGGGACGGCGAGGCCGAGGTCCGCATGCTGGGCGTCGCACCGGATGCCCAGGGCAAGGGAGCCGGGACCGCGCTGATGCGCGAGTGCATGGCGCGGTCCGTGGGGACGCGCCGGATCGTCCTGTCCACCCAGCCTGTCGCCCACGGCTCGCACCGGCTCTACGAGCGGCTCGGGTTCGTGCGCGAACCCAGCCGGGACTGGGCGCCCGCGCCCGGCGTCGACCTGCTTGTCTACGAGCTGGAGCTGTAGCTACGTGCCGGGGCTGTAACGCCGTCGGTCCGGCCACCGCAGCAGCCCCGACGTGATCGCGACACCCAGCAGGAGCAGCAGGCCACCGCCGGCCTCCGCCACGTTCGGCACCTCGCCCTGCACGAGCCAGGCGGCCGTCATCCCGACCACCGGCACCAGCATGGTGAAGGGCACCACCGCGCTCGCCCGGTGTCGGTCCAGCAGCGTGTTCCAGATGCCGTAGCCGACCAGGCTCGCGAGCCACGCCGTGTAGAGCGTGGACAGCACGGCGGCCCACGTCGGGTGCGTGAGGGCGTGGCCGACGGCTGCGGGGCCGTCCAGCACCAGCGACAGGGCGAACATCGGCACCGGCACCACGAGCGCCGACCACACGGTCATGGACAGGCCGGCCAGCGGGCTCTGCCGGGTGCCGGCCGCCTGCGTCGCCGAGCCCAGCCGCCGCACGATCACGTTGCCTGTCGCCCACGACGCCGCGGCCGCGATGGCGAGCAGGAACGCTACCGCGGGCGTCGCCGCCGAGCGGCCGACGCCGACGACCACCAGGCCCACCGCGCCGAGCAGCACGCCGACGAGCTGCGGCGTCGTGGGGCGCTCGCGGAGCGCGACGCTCGCGAACAGGACGGTGAGGACCACCTGCGCCTGGAGCACGAGCGACGCCAGGCCGGGCGGCAGGTCGAGCGCGATGGCGGTGTACAGGAGGGCGAACTGGCCGAGGCTGAGGAACAGGCCCACCACGAGCACGTCCTTGAGGGCGGCCGCGGGCCGGGGCACCAGGAAGATCGCCGGGATCAGCACCACGACGAAGCGGATCGCGACGAACAGCACGGGCGGTACGTCGTCGACGCCGAGGTCGATCGCGAGGAAGTTGACGCCCCAGATGATCATGACGAGCACGGCGAGGAGCGAGTGGCGCAGGGGCATGCGGTCATCGTCGTTCGGAGCAACCGTGCACGTCCATCGCATATCACTGGCTGACCGTTCAGCGGGACTGAAGGGACGACGACGGCCGCGGCTACGTGTTTTCACCATCTTGTCCCACCGACCGGGTGAAAAGTAGCGTCGCCCACCATGCCGGTGCGATCCGCCGCACGCCCGCCCGACCCCGTCCGGTGGGGGAACACATCTTCGCGAAGGAGCGTCCGATGCGTAGCACGAGACACAGCAGCATCCGCACGACGGCCACGGCCGTAGCCGCCATGACGTTCGTCCTGTCGGCGTCGCTCGCGGCCTCGGCGGCCGCGTCCCAGGCACCCGAGGCCGGTTCGGCGTCCGCCGCCGCTCCGGCCGCCGTCGGCGCACTGACCTGGTCCGACGAGTTCGACGGCGCGGCGGGCAGCGCCCCGAACCCCGCGAACTGGAACCTGGAGACGGGGGCTGGCGGCTGGGGCAACAACGAGCTGCAGAACTACACGAGCTCCCGCGAGAACTCCGCGCTGGACGGCAACGGGAACCTCGTCATCACCGCTCGCCGGGACGGCAACGGCGGCTACACGTCGGCACGGCTGACCACGCAGGGCAAGGTGCAGCCGAAGTTCGGGCACCTCGAGGCCCGGATCAAGATCCCGCGGGGTCAGGGCATCTGGCCCGCCTTCTGGATGCTCGGCGGCCAGATCGGCAACGGCGTCCCGTGGCCCGACTCGGGCGAGATCGACATCATGGAGAACGTCGGCTTCGAGCCCCACATGGTGCACGGCACCCTTCACGGGCCCGGCTACTCCGGTGGCGCCGGGATCGGCGCCGCCTACACGCACCCGCAGGGCTGGTCCTTCGCCGACGACTTCCACACGTTCGCGATCGACTGGGCGCCCGGCCGGATCAGCTGGTCGGTGGACGGCAACGTCTACCAGACCCGTACCACCGCCGACGTCGGCGGCAACCCCTGGGTCTACGACCAGCCGTTCTTCTTCCTGCTGAACGTCGCGGTGGGCGGCAACTGGCCCGGATACCCCGACGGGACCACGCAGCTCCCGCAGCAGATGGTGGTCGACTACGTCCGCGTCTACGACTCCCAGCTCTGACCGCGACAGCCCCGGCGCGTGACGCGTCGTAGACTGGCGGGGCGCTCCGGCGCCAAGAAACCTACCCCGCACGCGAGGAACTACATGACCGCGCCCGCGTCCCAGGCACCCTCCCGCACGACTCCCGCCGTCCCGAGACTGGACACGGTGGAGACCGCCGCGGCCACCCCCGATGAGGTGCAGCCGTACGGAGAGCTCGGCCTCAAGGAGGACGAGTACCAGCGCATCAAGGACATCCTGGGCCGCCGCCCCACCGCGGCCGAGCTCGCGATGTACTCGGTGATGTGGAGCGAACACTGCTCCTACAAGTCGTCGAAGGTGCACCTGAGCAAGTTCGGCGAGAAGGTGACCGACGAGATGAAGGAGCACCTCCTCGTCGGGATCGGTGAGAACGCCGGCGTCGTCGACATCGGCGACGGCTGGGCCGTCACCTTCAAGGTCGAGTCGCACAACCACCCGTCGTTCGTCGAGCCCTACCAGGGCGCCGCGACCGGCGTCGGCGGCATCGTCCGCGACATCATCTCGATGGGCGCGCGCCCCGTTGCGGTCATGGACCAGCTCCGGTTCGGCGACGTGAACCACCCCGACACCGCGCGCGTCGTCCACGGCGTCGTCTCCGGGGTCGGCGGCTACGGCAACTCCCTCGGCCTGCCCAACATCGGCGGCGAGCTCGTCTTCGACGGCTCCTACCAGGGCAACCCGCTGGTCAACGCGCTGTGCCTCGGTGTGCTGCGGCACGAGGACATCCACCTCGCCAACGCGACCGGCCTCGGCAACAAGGTCGTGCTGTTCGGCGCCCGCACGGGTGGCGACGGCATCGGCGGCGCCTCGATCCTCGCGTCCGAGACGTTCGAGGACGGCGTCCCCGCCAAGCGCCCGTCGGTGCAGGTGGGCGACCCCTTCATGGAGAAGGTGCTCATCGAGTGCTGCCTGGAGCTGTTCTCGGCCAAGGTCGTCGAGGGCATCCAGGACCTCGGTGCGGCGGGCATCTCCTGCGCCACCTCCGAGCTCGCCTCCAACGGCGACGGCGGCATGCACGTCGACCTCGACGACGTGCTGCTGCGCGACCCCACGCTGAACGCCGGCGAGATCCTCATGTCGGAGTCGCAGGAGCGCATGATGGCCGTCGTCCGGCCCGACCAGCTTGACGCGTTCCTCGCGATCACGAACAAGTGGGAGGTCGAGACCGCCGTCATCGGCGAGGTCAACGACTCCGGCCGCCTCACCATCGACCACCACGGCCAGCGCATCGTGGACGTCGACCCGAAGACCGTGGCGCACGAGGGGCCCGTGTACCACCGGCCCTACGCCCGCCCGGAGTGGCAGGACGGTCTCCAGGCCGACACGACGACGGCGGCGGGTCTCGCCCGCCCGGCGTCCGGCGAGGAGCTGCGCGAGACCGCGCTGACCCTCCTGGCCTCGCCCAACCTCGCCTCCAAGGCCTGGGTCACCGACCAGTACGACCGGTTCGTCCAGGGCAACACCGCGCTCGCGCAGCCCGACGACGGCGGCGTGGTCCGCGTCGACGAGTCCACCGGGCTGGGTGTCGCACTCGCGACCGACGCGAACGGCCGCTACGGCAAGCTCGACCCGCGCACGGGCGCCGCGCTGGCGCTCGCTGAGGCCTACCGCAACGTGGCAACGACGGGCGCCGAGCCGCTCGCCGTCACGGAC
The DNA here is from genome assembly GCF_042726755.1 of Promicromonospora sp. NPDC060271. NCBI lineage: Bacteria > Bacillati > Actinomycetota > Actinomycetes > Micrococcales > Promicromonosporaceae > Promicromonospora > Promicromonospora sp. NPDC060271. Next base: position 22,571 of record NZ_JBHXBG010000050.1, read on the forward strand.
TGCCTGAACTTCGGCTCGCCGGAGCACCCGGACTCGATGTGGCAGCTCGTCGAGGCGATCGAGGGCCTCGCCGACGCCTGCCAGGAGCTCGGTGTCCCGGTCACCGGTGGCAACGTCTCGCTCTACAACGGCACGGGCGAGCCGGGCCAGATCGACTCGTCGATCCACCCGACCCCCGTCGTGGGCGTCCTCGGCGTGCTCGACGACGTCAGCACGGCGCTCGCGTCGGGCTGGCGGACCGAGGGGCTCTCCCTTCTGCTGCTCGGCACCACTCGGGACGAGCTCGACGGCTCGGCCTGGGCCGACGTCGTGCACTCGCACCTCGGCGGCCTGCCGCCGCGCGTGGACCTGGCGGCCGAGAAGGCATTGGCCTCCGCGCTCGTGGAGGCGCGCAAGACCGGCCTCGCCGCCGCGGCGCACGACCTGTCCGAGGGCGGCCTGGTCCAGGCTCTGCTCGAGGCGTCGCTGCGCTTCGGCGTCGGTGCGTCGGTCGCGCTCGAGGGCGTGACCGGCCGCGACAAGGTGGACCCGTTCGTGGCGCTCTTCTCGGAGTCGACCGGCCGGGTGATCGTGGCGGTCGACCCCGAGCACGAGGGCGAGCTGACCCACCTCGCGGAGGACGCCGGCGTGCCGGTGCTTCGACTCGGCACCACCGGCGGCGACGCCGTGGTGATCGAGGGCCAGTTCGAGATCCCGCTGTCGGAGGCCCGCGAGGCGCACGAGGGCACCCTCCCGCGCATCTTCGGCTGACCCGCTGTCCCGCTGACCTGCTGACGCCGAGGTAGAGCGTGTGTCCGGACACGCGCTCTACCTCGGCGCAGCAGCATCGCTGAAGTAGAGCGGGTGTCCGGACGCGCGCTCTACTTCGGTGTTTGCCGAATAAGGTCCGGGAGTGCGATTTGTCCATGGGTTCATCGCGTCAGTGCTCTGGATCGTCGCGATCCCTCTGCTCCTCATAGCCATCGCCCGGCTCCTGCCGTTCGACGGCGTGATCCCGCTGCCGCACCTCGTGGCGTTCGCGCCATGGGCGACGTTGGTGACGCTGCCGCTGCTGGTCGTCACGCTCTTCGCCCGACGCAGGGTGCTGGCGGTGCTGCTGACGGCCGCGCTGGCCGGCTACGTGTACTGGCTGGTGCCCTTCTTCGTGCCGCCGAGCGCGTCGTCGCCGGCCGACCCCGCCGACTCCGGCACGCTCCGGGTCATGACCGTCAACGTCCTGTACGGGCAGGCCGACGCCGAGAGCGTCGTCGGCCTCGTGGAGTCCCAGCACGTCGAGGTGCTCGCGGTCCAGGAGCTGACGCCCGCCTTCGAGGAGGCGCTGACGGACGCGGGCCTCGACGAGCTGCTGCCGCACAGCTTCACCGTGCCCGCCGCCGACAGCCCCGCGGGGAGCGGCCTCTGGTCGTCCGCGCCGCTGACCGAGGAGGAAGAGCTGCCCGGCACGAGCTTCGCGATGCCGTCGTCGGTCGTCGGCGCAGGTGGCACCTCGGTCCGCGTCACAGTCGTGCACCCGCACCCGCCGATGCCGACGGACATCACGGCCTGGCGTACCGAGCTGGTCCAGCTCACCGAGCACGTCCACGCGGACGACACACGCCAGATCCTGGCCGGCGACTTCAACGCCACCTACGACCACGCCGGATTCCGTGACCTGCTCGGCTCGCGCTTCTCCGACGCCACGCGCGAGTGGGGCGCCGGACCTGCCGTGACCTGGCCGGAGGGCAGTCAGGTGCCCCCGCTGTTCGCCCTGGACCACGTGGTGGTGGAGCGGGACATGCCGGTCTCCGACGTCGTCACCATGCAGGTGCCCGGCACCGATCATCGGGCAGTCCTCGCCACTGTCGTCGTCGAGTAGCGCGGCCGCCCGCACGACCGCCCGCGCGCCCGACAACACAGCGACACCGCGCGGAGAGGGCGAAACCGGCTTATGTTCGCAGACGTGCCGACTCGTCAGATGCGCCTCGCGCCCGCCGCCCCCGACGACGTGAGCAGTGCCCTCGCGGCGCTCCGCGCCGAGTTCGGCCTGCCCGCGATGTTCCCGCAAGACGTTCTCGAGGAGGCTCGGGCCGCAGCCGACCAGGACCTCTCCGTCGGCCGGAACGACCGCCGCGACATCGAGTTCGTGACCATCGATCCGCCCGGTTCCAAGGACCTGGACCAGGCGGTGCACGTGGAGCAGTCCGGTGAGGGCTACGTGGTGCACTACGCGATCGCGGACCTGGGCGCCTTCGTGACACCCGGCGGAGCGCTCGACATGGAGGTCCGTAAGCGGGGCATGACCGTCTACGGGCCGGACGCCCGGACACCGCTGCACCCGAAGATCCTGTCGGAGGGCGCGGCGAGCCTGCTGCCCGAGGAGGACCGCCCGGCGGTGCTGTGGACGGTCACGCTGGACGCGCGCGGCATCATCACCGGCGCCTCGCTGGAGCGCGTGCTGGTGCGCAGCCGTGAACGGCTCACGTACGCGGAGGTCCAGTCGGCTCTCGACGCGGGCACGGCGAGCGAGTCCCTGCAGCTGCTGGCCGACGTCGGGCGCCTGCGCCAGTCGCTGGAGGCCGCGCGTGGCGGCGTCTCGCTGGAGGTGCCGGAGCAGGAGGTCGAGCGGCGGGAGGACGGCACGTACACGCTCTCGTTCCGCCGCAACCTGCCGGTCGAGGAGTGGAACGCGCAGATCTCCCTGCTCACGGGCATCGCGGCGGCCCACCTCATGCGCGAGGCCGGCGTCGGCATCCTGCGCACCCTTCCCGAGGCCGACCCCCGCGACCTGGCCCGCCTGCACCGCACGGCCCGCGCGCTCGGGATCGACTGGGCGGACAGCTTCCCGTACTCGCGCCTCGTTCCGACGCTCGTCTCGCGCGTCCCGGAGCACGCGGCGTTCCTCAACGAGGCGACGACGCTGTTCCGCGGCGCCGGCTACGTCGCGTTCGGCATGCCGGGGCCCGACGGCGCCCCGGTCCCGCCGCCCGAGAACACCCGCCACGCCGCCATCGCCGCCGACTACGCGCACGTCACAGCGCCCCTGCGGCGGCTGGTGGACCGCTATGCGACGGAGGTCTGCCTCGCGATCTCCGGCGGTACGGCCGTCCCGCGGTGGGTGCTCGACGCGCTGCCGCACCTGCCCGCCGTGATGGCCGAGACCGGCCGTCGCACCGCGTCGTTCGAGCGTGAGTGCGTCGACATCGTCGAGGCGTCCCTTCTCGCCGACCGGCTCGGCGAGGAGTTCGACGGCGTCGTGGTCGACGTCGAGGACGACACCAAGGACGTGCAGCGCGGCCTGGTGGTGCTGCGCGACCCCGCCGTCCGCGCGCGTGTGACGGGTCGACGGCTCCCGCTGGGCGACGAGGTGCGGGTCAGGCTCGCCGAGGCGGACGTGTCCGAGCGCCGAGTGATGTTCACGCTGCTCGGCGACGGCGCGGTCGACCCGGGAACGGGTGCCGAGACCACAGCTCGTCGGGCCGACACGTGGGACGGCGGCGGACGGCGGTCCACCACGGGCCCGCGCTCGGCCGCCGGCGTGGCACGACGTGCGGCGGATCCCGCGGCCTTCTCGGTTCCTGTCGCCGACGGCCCGGTACCCGCCCACGGGAGAGTCCTGCGGTCCACCGTCGAACCCGCGTTCATGGCGAGCCCTGACCCGGCCCCGGAGCCGAGCCCGAGCCCCGGGCCACGTCCGGTTCCCCGGCCCCGACCGGTCCCGCAGCGTCCCCAGCCGACCCCGCAGCCGCGGCCGGACGGCGAGGAGGCGGCGGCTCCGCGGCACCCGGGTCACGGTCTCGGCTACCCGCCCATGCGGCGGCCGGTGCGCCCTCAGGTCCGCGACGAGATGCCGCTGTCCGAGCCCTGGCCGCGGCACGCACCGCAGAGCGGGTCGCCCCGGCGGCTCGCGGCGCCGTCGCAACCCGTACCCGCGGTACGCGGCGACGCGTTCCCGGACGTGACGCACGTGGACTACCCGTCGGTTGCCTCGCTCGAGCTGCCGATGGTCGTGGCGGCGGACCTGCTCGCGGTCGAGGGCCCGGGCTCGGACGTCTACCGCTACTGACCCGGCGGTCCGCGATACTGGCCCCATGAAGCATGCAGCTCCTGCAGCCGCCCGGAAGCGGCTCGGCGACCTGTCGGCGGTGCGGTAGTGCCCCCGCGGCGCCGGACCGACCCGGCGGCCGGGCGAACCGCCGTTGCCGCTTGGGCGCGGGGGGAGGCGGATCGGCGTGACGTGACGACCGCCGTCCGGTTCACGCTGGAGGAGCTGGCCGACACCGCTCCCGGGAACTCCGTGGAGGTACGCGTGCCGCCCGCAGGCGCGGTGCAGGCCGTGGCCGGGCCACGGCACACGCGCGGCACGCCCCCCAACGTCGTCGAGACCGATCCGGCCACCTGGCTCGGCCTCGCCACCGGCACCGTGACCTGGGCAGACGCCGTCCTCGACGGCCGCGTGCACGCCTCGGGCGAGCGCTCCGACATCTCCGAGCTGCTGCCGCTGACGGTCGGGCGCCGAGCGGTTTCCGGGGCGAACGGAGACCCGGGGTCCCCGGTCTCTCCAGGGTGAACCGCGGCGCGCGTGGTAACGGATGTCGGTGACACCCGCTAGCCTCGGCGTCGATCTCGTGTATCTGTCGCGGCAGGGTTCACCCGGTGCGGGGACACCAGTTTTCCCCGCGGGCGTCCAGCCGTAACCGCTGGTTCACGAGGCAGTGATTGGTTTGGTGACACTCGTGCCGGACCGCCTGCGCAGCTGATGCGCGCCCGGCCGCGGCGATGCCGCCGAACAAGACGTCCAGCAGCAGTGCACTCCCAGCCCGGCCCTCGGTCGGCTATTGCAGAAGGAGTCAGCGTGAGACCCACCACGCTCCGGTCCCCGCGACCACACCCCCACCACCGTGGGAGGGCCGCAGTCGCAGTGGCTCTCTCCGCAGCGCTCGCCGTGCCCGCGACGGCGGCTTTCGCCGCGCCCGCGCCCGCGGCCACGGCCGACGGCCCGGACTCGGGGCACGTCGTCATCAGCGAGGCGTACCTCGTCGGCGGCAGCACCGGCCAGCCGTACCGGAACAAGTTCGTCGAGCTGTACAACCCGACCGACCAGCCAGTCAGCGTCGACGGCTGGTCGGTCCAGTACAAGTCCGCGACGGGCGCGACGTTCTCCGGCGTCACCGCGCTGAGCGGCACCATCGCCGCCGGCGGACGCTACCTCGTGCAGGGCGCCTCGAACGCGGCGAACGGCGAGCCGCTCCCCACACCCGACGCCGTCGGCACGCTCAACCCGAGCGGCACGGCCGGCGTGGTGGCGCTCGCGTCGCAGGCCACCGCGGTCACGCCCCCGAAGGGCGCCGTGCCGGCAGAGGGCGCCGCCGGCGTCGTCGACCTGCTCGGCTACGGCACCGCCGACACGTTCGAGACCGCTCAGGCTCCGGCCGGCAAGGGCACCGGCGTGGTCGGGTCCCTGGAGCGCACCGGCGACGCCGGTGACAACTCGGCGGACTTCGTGTTCTCCACCGCGGTGACCCCCGTCAACAGCGAGGGTTCCGAGCCCGACCCCAGCCCCACTCCCACGCCGTCGGATCCGACCGAGCCCGCCGAGGTCACCCCGATCGCAGAGATCCAGGGCACCGGCGACGCCTCGCCGCTCGTGGGCAAGACGGTCACGACCCGCGGCGTCGTCACCGCCGTCTACCCGACCGGCGGTTTCAACGGCCTCTACCTGCAGACCGCCGGCACCGGTGGCGGCCAGGACCCGACGCCCGGCGCGTCGGACGGCATCTTCGTGTTCTCCGCTGCGGCAGCCGCCGACCTCTCGGCCGGCGACCATGTGGAGGTGACCGGCGCGGTCTCCGAGCACAACGGGCTGACCGAGCTCACCCCGTCGTCGGGCGGCTGGGCAGTGCTGAGCGAACCGGCGACGGTCGAGCCGACGGCGACCGCCTGGCCGGCCGCCGCCGCCGAGCGTGAGGCCCTCGAGGGCATGCTCCTCGCCCCGCAGGGCTCCTTTACGGTGACGGACAACTACGACACCAACTACTACGGCGTCATCGGCCTGGCGGCCGGCGACAGCCCGCTCGTGCAGCCCACGACGGCGGGCCGTCCGGGGTCGGCCGAATACAACGCGCAGATCGCGGACAACGCGGCCCGCGGCGTGCTCCTCGACGACGGCGCGTCGCTGAACTACAACTCGACCGCCAACAAGTCGAAGCCGCTGCCCTACCTGACCGGCGGTGCTCCGCTGCGCGTGGGCGCCGGGGCCACGTTCACGCGTCCCGTCGTGCTCGACTACCGGTTCGACGCGTGGGGCTTCCAGCCGACGTCCCAGCTCACGCCCGACGTCGCCGACGCCGTGCAGCCCGCCACCTTCGAGAACACGCGTGAGGACGCTCCGGCGGAGGTGGGCGGCAACCTCCAGGTCGCGACGTTCAACGTGCTGAACTACTTCAGCACCACGGGTGACGAGCTCACGGGCTGCACCTACTACACGGACCGTGCGGGTGACCCGGTCACTGTCTCGGGCGGCTGCGACGCCCGCGGCGCGGCCGAGGAGGAGGACCTGCAGCGGCAGCAGACCAAGATCGTCGCGGCGATCAACGCGCTCGGCGCGGACGTCGTCTCCCTGCTCGAGGTCGAGAACTCGCGCCACTTCCTCGGCAAGTCCCGGGACCAGGCGGTCTCCGACCTGGTGGACGCGCTCAACGCCGCAGCGGGTGCCGGGACGTGGGCCTACGTGGCCTCGCCCGCCGAGGTGCCGGCCGACGAGGACGTGATCCGTAACGCCTTCATCTACCGCACGGCCACCGCCGACCCGGTGGGCGAGTCGCACATCCTGCTGACGGGCGACGCGTTCGACAACGCCCGGCGTCCGCTGGCCCAGGTCTTCCAGCCCGCTGGCGGCGCGACCGACGCCGCCGACGACGTCCTGGTGGTGTCGAACCACTTCAAGTCGAAGGGGTCGGCCGGCCCGTGGCCGGGCGACGCGGACCAGGGCGACGGCCAGGGTGCCTCGAACGAGTCGCGCGTGCGCCAGGCGAACGACCTCGTCGCCTTCGCGGACGCCCAGGCGCAGGCCGCCGGGACGGACAAGGTCCTGCTGGTCGGCGACTTCAACGCCTACGAGCACGAGGACCCGATCCAGGTCCTCGCCGACGCCGGTTACGTCGACCTCGCCGCCGAGACCGGTGAGTACTCGTACAACTTCGACGGCATGGTCGGCTCGCTCGACCACGAGCTGGCCTCGCCCGCGGCGGCGGAGCTGGTCACCGGCGTCGACATCTGGAACATCAACGCCTACGAGCCGGTGGCGAACGAGTACAGCCGCTACAACTACAACGCGTCGATCCTCTACGACGAGACGCCGTTCCGGTCCTCGGACCACGACCCGGCGATCGTCGGGCTCGACCTGGGTACCTCCGAGCCGGGCTCGGTCGACCTGGACCTCGTCGCCATCAACGACTTCCACGGCCGCATCGACCAGAACACCGTCAACTTCGCGGGCACCGTGGAGCAGATCCGGGCGCAGAACCCCGACGGCACCGCCTTCGTCTCGGCGGGTGACAACATCGGCGCCTCGCTGTTCGCGTCAGCGCTGCAGCAGGACCAGCCGACCCTCGACGTGCTGAACGCGCTGGGCCTGAAGACCTCCGCGGTCGGCAACCACGAGTTCGACCAGGGCATGACCGACCTGACCGACCGCGTCGTTCCCGCCTCGGACTTCAGCATCCTCGGCGCGAACGTCTACGACGAGGCGACGGGCGAGCCGGCGCTGCCGGAGTACGACGTGGTGCCGGTCAACGGTGTCGACGTCGGCTTCGTCGGCGTGGTCACGCAGGAGACGCCCACGCTCGTCACGCCGACGGGTATCGAGGGCCTCGAGTTCGGCGACCCGGTGGAGGCGCTCAACCGCGTCACGGACGAGCTGCTCGACGGAGACGCCGCGAACGGCGAGGCCGACCTGGTGGTGGCCCTCGCGCACGACGGCGCCAGCGCGGGCACTCCCGACGGTGCCACGATCGAGGAGGAGATCGCCGCCGGCGGCCCCTTCGCCTCCCTGGTCCAGGACACCGACCCGCGCATCGCGGCCATCTTCACCGGCCACACGCACAAGCAGTACGCGTGGGACGCCCCGGTCCCGGGTGCGGCGGGGGAGACCCGCCCGATCATCCAGACCGGCAACTACGGCGAGTTCCTCGGCCACGTCTCCCTCACGGTGGACACGGAGACGTTCGACGTCACGGCCTACACCGCCGAGAACGTCGCACGCACCACGACCCCGGCGGCCGAGCTCATCGCCGACTACCCGGTGGTCGCCGAGGTCGACTCGATCGTTGACGCCGCGCTGGCCGAGGCCCAGAAGATCGGCGCGCAGCCGATCGGCGAGGTGACCGCCGACATCACGACGGCGTTCGCGGGCGGCTCCTACACGAACGGCGTCTACACCGGCGGCAACCGGGACGACCGTGCGTCGGAGTCGGCGCTCGGCAACCTGGTGGCGAACTCGCTGCGCGCGTCGCTCGCCGCCGACGAGCGGGGCGGCGCCGACATCGGCGTCGTGAACCCCGGCGGCCTGCGTAACGAGCTCTACCGTGGCGAGGACGGCGTCATCACGTACGCCGAGGCCAACGCGGTGCTGCCGTTCGTCAACAACCTGTGGACGATCACGCTCACCGGCGCACAGCTCGACACGCTGCTGGAGCAGCAGTGGCAGACGGACAAGGACGGCAACCGCCCGTCGCGGCCGTACCTGGCGCTCGGGCTGTCGGACAACGTCTCGTACACGGTTCGCACGGCCGACCCCAACGCGACACCGGGCGACAACGTCTCGTCGATCACCATCGACGGTGTGCCGGTCGACCCGGCCGCCGAGTACCGCGTGGCGACCTTCTCGTTCCTGGTCGCCGGTGGCGACAACTTCCGGGTCTTCACCGAGGGCACGGAGGGTCGGGACTCGGGCCTGGTCGACCGTGAGGCCTGGATCTCGTACCTGAAGAGCTCCTCGCCGATCACGCCGAGCTTCGCCCGCACCCGTACGGTCGCCCCGGCCCTTCCGGGCACGGTCAAGGCCGGTGCCTCGACCGACGTCAGCCTGTCCGGCCTGGACCTGACCTCGCTCGGCTCCCCGCAGAACACGGCCGTCGAGACCTTCCTGGTCCCGTCGGGCGGAGCGGCCTCGGACGGTGTCTCGCTCGGCACCAGCCCGGTCACCGGCGGCGCGACGTCGGCGTCGGTCACCGTCCCGGCCGGCACGGCGCCCGGGGCGTACCAGCTCCTGGTGCAGGCGTCGCCGTCCGGCACCACCGCCCGGCTGCCGCTGACCGTCGAGGCGGCGGACCCGGTGGAGCCGGAGGCTCCCGCCTGGCGACCGTTCAAGCTCTACTGGTGGGGTGACCTGGTGACCTACAAGGGCCTGGTCTACGAGGCGACCCGCCCGACGATCCTCCAGATCCCGGGCGTCGGAAAGCGCAGCCCCTGGCAGCTGGTCGACTGACGGCTGGGACGGCGAAGTAGAGCGCCTGTCCGAGTCTCCCTGGTGAGACCA
>NZ_JBHXBG010000051.1:0-31986 GCF_042726755.1 Promicromonospora sp. NPDC060271
GCTGGACGCCCAGCCGTCCCGTCGGCAGCTCGCGCATCCGCGCCATCGGCGAGAGCAGCACGCCCCAGCAGGCGAGGCAGTGCACGGCCGCCATCACCAGGATCGTCTCGCGGACGCCGATCGCCCCGCCGAGCCAGCCCGCGACGACGCCGGCGAGCGGCATGGTGCCGAAGTTCACCACCTGCATCACCGTCATCACCCGGCCGCGCAGACCGGCCGGCACGTACCGGAGCCGCCACGCGTTCCGGATCACGTTGCCCGACACCACGAACAGGCCGACGAGGAAGCCACCGGCAGCGCTGATCACCGCGCCGGACCCCGGCAGGCCCGCGCCGACGAGCAGCGCGGCGGGGCCGCAGAGCACCAGCAGTACCGTGGAGGCCCGCCCGCTCCCGAGGCTCCGGCTCAGGTACGGGGCAACGACGGCGCCCGCCACCCCGCCGCCGCCCGCCACCGCGAGGACAGCGCCGACCCCTGCCTCGGTCAGGTGCAGGTCGCGCACGAGGAACAGGACCAGCAGCGCTCCGTACCCCGTGAGCCCGAAGTTGGACAGTCCGCCGATCCCTACGAGCCACGGGATGTAGCGGTCTCGGCGGACCAGGTTCACGCCCTCGCGGATGCGCGCGAGCAGGGGTTCGGCCGGACCCTCGGGCGCCCTCGCATGCGAGGGCAGCCGGATGCGCCACAGGCACACGGCGGACCAGAGAAAGGTCGCGGCGTCGAGCGCGATCCCGGCCGCAGCCGTGAGCCACTGGGCGAGGAGGCCACCCAGACCCGGCCCGGCCACCTGCGCCGCGGACTCCGTACCGAACAGGCGCGAGCTCGCGGACTCGAGCTGCTCTGCGGGCACCACCTCGGGCAGGAACACCTGGTACGCGGTCCGGAAGAACACCGTGCAGACCCCGCCCACCAGACCCACCACCGCGATGTGGGTCAGCGTGAGGAGCCCGAGCGCGAAGGCCAGCGGCAGGCTCCCGAAGGCGGCGGCGGACACGAGGTTCGCGACGATCATCACCCGCCGGGCCGGGAGCCGGTCCACCCACGCGCCCGCCGGCAGGCCGATCACCAGCCACGGGAACCACGTCGCGGCCGCGATGAGCCCCATCCAGGTGGGCCCGGCGTCGAGCTGGGTCACCGCGAGCAGCGGCAGCAGCGTCGAGGTCGTCGCGTTCCCGACGAGGCTCACGCCTTCGCCCAGCCAGAGCAGGCCGAAGGCCCGGTTGCGCCTGAGGGGTCCCGCGTCAGAGGTGGTGCCGCGGTGGGTCGCTGTCGACGTCGTCATATCGACAGGCTAAACGTACAAGAGTTCTTGTACAAGTGATCTTGTTAGATTGGGCCATGGTCGCGGCTCTCGTCAGGGCTGCGAGGGGAACGCCCGCGCGAACAGGAAGACGTGCTCACGCCCGGCCGTGCCGTCCTCGGCCTCGCCCGCCCTGCTCCGCTCCTTCCAGTGCCCCACCAGCGCGTTGATCTGGTCGCCGAGCTCGCTCAGCTCGGCCGGGGTGAGCCGCAGCCAAGAGTCCGTGGCGAGCTCGGCCCTGCCCCACTCCTCGTTCGCCTCGGACCGTTCCAGCCAGGCGCGGGCCCGCTCGACCTGGCGCGCCAGCATGAACTCCTCGGCGGCCACCGCCTGACGCTGGCTCTCGGCATCCTGCGGCAGCGTCGACCGGCCCCAGGTGATGGACCGCGCCGCACGGCGCCACCAGCGTTCCCGCCCGTCACGAGCCAGCTCCGGCGCCTCCTCGACGAGGGCGGCGGCCGCCAGCACCCGCATGTGATGGCTGATGCTCCCCACCGCAAGCCCCGTACGCTCGGCCAGCACCGACGCCGTGGCTGGCCCCTGCGCCGTCAGCGAGTCGAGCAGGCGGGAGCGCGCGGGGTTGGCCAGGGCGGTGACGGCCCTGGCCTCGGTGAGCGTGCGGACGTCTTCGGAAGCCATGTAGGCAGGGTAGGACGGCGCCGACGGCGACGTGCACCGTGTTGGGGTCGGTTCCGACGTCGGCTCAGCCGGCTGCCAGGTCCGCCAGGTGCTCCGCCCAGCGGTCCAGCACCGCGTCGATCGTCTCCACCGCGACGGCGGTGTGCGGCATGCGCGCCCGCACCGCCAGGCCGTCGTCGGTGCGGGACACCCAGACCTGGAGGTCGTCGGCCCGGGTGGCGGCCGAGACGTGGTGCGCCCGCCGTCCGGCGGCCGCCGCGTGGCCGGGGAGCCGGCGGTAGTCCAGGTAGGACACCTGGAAGATGTCGCGCCGGGGGAACCGCAGCGGCTGCGGCAGCGACTCCACTACCTGTTCCAGCGGCACCGCCGACAGTTCCCGCGCGGCCCGCAGCGCCTTGCCGGCGGCGGCCAGCGCCGTGTCGGTGACGCCGTTCGCTCCCGTGCGCGTGTCCACCTCCACGCGCAGCGGCACCGTGGTCGTGTGCCAGCCGACGGCCCGGTGGGCCGACTCGTCGGCGCGGGTGTGCACCGGCAGGAGCGTCTCCAGCACGGTGGGGCCGCCGAGGTCGTGGACGGCGCGGGCAAAGGTGGCCAGCACGGCGGCCGACGTCGACGCACCGGCCCCCGCGGCGCGACGCGCGACGGCGTCCGCCGTCGCGGAGCCGGCCAGGGAGCGGACCACCGTGCGCTGCGGCGCCCGCTCGCCGTCGGGCATGCCGAGCGGAAGCGGGAAGGTGGGCAGCGCCCAGCCGCGTTCGCGGAGGAAGCCGTGCCAGGTCGCGAGCCGCGGGTCGTCGACGCCGACGTACGCCGGGCCGGCCGCCGGCAGAGCCGACGCCGCCGCGGCCACAGGGCGGACCACGACCGTCGGGCGCGCCGCGGCGACGGTCCCCGCACCCACCGCGACCGCTCCGGCCATAGCAGGCACCGCCGTGGCGTGCCGGGTGTGTTCCGCGTAGGCGGCCGCCAGGTCGTCGATGACGACGGTGGTGGACCATGCGTCGGTGTGCAGGTGGTCCATGCCGAGCACGATGGTGGACCGGTCGGGACGGCTGATCACCGCGGGCAGGAAGGCCGGGTAGCCGAACGGCGCACATCGGCGGCCGAGCTCGGCGGCCAGGTGCTCCCGGGTCGCCGCGACGGTGCGGGTGACCGGTCCGTCGGTGCGCTGCCAGAGGAGGGCGCCGGGATCGTGCCGCACCAGGCCGACGCCCCCGGCCTGCCCGGGAGGCCTGCGGACCGCCTCGACCTGAAGGCCGGGATGCCGGGCGACGAGGTCCCGGAAGGCTTCCTCCAGCGCTTCCACGTCGACGGGGCCCTCGACGTCGAACGCGGCGGTGATCCAGACGCTCGGCTCGCCGTGCGCCGCCCCGAGCAGGTGGTTGCGCTGGTTGAAGGTGATCGGAGCGGGTTCGGGCGTGCACCCAACGCCCGGCGTCACGGCCCAGGTGATGAGCGAGCCGGGCGCCGGCTCCCAGAGGTCAGCGGAGAGGACCCGCACCGGTCGCCTCCAGGCGCTCGTCGCGGGCGACCTCACCGGCGGTCACCGGCCCGCCGCCGACCGCCGCCTCGAACGTGGCGGTCAGCTCGGCGATGTACCGGTCGACGGCGGCCTGTGCCGCCGGCACGTCGGGACTCTGCGTGACCAGGTACAGCCGCTCGTGGTCCCGGTTGACCCACAGGGAAGCGTTGGCGGTGCGACCCTCCCCCGTGAAGTGCAGGCCGTTGTCGTAGGCCGGGCGGCCGGCGCCCGGGAACCGGCGCAGGTCGAGGTAGCTGATGAGCTGCGGGCTGCCGAGCGACGCGGGGTCGAGCACGCCGTCGGCCAGCATGACGCCGAGCGCGGCGTGCACCGGGACCTTCGCGACCTTCCTGGCCTGCCGGAACGCCGCGTCCGCCGCGGGCAGGACCGCGGCGAAGGGCGCCACCACGCCGTCGTCGGCCACGGGGAACGTGACCGGGGCGAAGTTGCACAGCCAGCCGTGCGTGGTCTCGAAGCCAGGTCCGCGCGTGCCGACCACCGTGACGCCGAACCAGTCGGTGGCCCCGGTGAGCCTGGCGTCGGTGAGCGCGATGCCCGCGAACACCGCACCGGTGAAGCGGGCGCCGTGCGCCGCGACGAGGGCGTCCAGGCGGGCGAGGCCGTCGGCGTCGAGCAAGGTCGCGGAGCGGATCCGCACCGGGGCGGTCTCGCCGGGCGGCAGGCCGAGGTCCAGCGCGAAGCTGGGCAGGCGTCCGTCGTGCGCGGTGACGGCGTCGGCCCAGGCCCGGATCTCCGGGGCGTCCGCAGGGGTCGCCGCGGCGAGGGCATGCTCGGCCGCCGCGTGGGCGAGGAAGGAGCCGGCGGTGTCGGGGTCGGGTACCGAAGGGCTCGACGAGCGGGACGGGGCCAGCTCCTCGGTGTACAGCTCCTCGAGCTCGCTGAGCACCATGAGCTGTGACGCCCCGTCGGTGAACGCGTGGTCGCACCCCCAGAACAGGCCGAACCCGTCGTCGGCGGCCACGGCCCCGAGGGCGAACGGCGCCCAGGAGTCGGGGCGGCAGGCGGCGTCGAACGTCTCGGTGAGGTGCTTGGTCACCCAGTCGTCCCACGAGCCGCCCGGCCGCGGCGAGAACGCGGGCACCGCGACCGTCTCGAAGGCGACGGCGTCCGCGGGCACGAGGTGCCGCACGGGCGTACCGCCGGCGGCGCACGCATCGACGTCGAACCAGGTGCGCAGGCCCTCGTGCCGGCGGATCAGCCGGGTCAGCGCGCGGGCCAGCGCCGCGCCGTCGAGCACGCCGTCCAGGCGGGAGGCCGTGCCGGTCCAGGCGCGGTGCCGGCCCCCGGACGCCCGGCGCGCCGCATAGGCGCGCAGGTGGTCACCCTGGAGGAACGACGGCGGACCGGGGTCCACCGGGGCCGACGCCGCGGCGGCACGCGCCCCCGCCGTCGGCAGGAGGTGCAGCACCTGTCCGGGCCTCGTGGTCCACGTGCCCATCGCGCCGAGGATCATGCGACCGCCTCTCCCAGGTTCGCCGTGCCGAAGGCCTGGAAGCATTCGCGGAGCTCCGCGACGAGCGCATCCATCGCCGCGTGCGCCTCAGGCAGGTCCGGGTACCGGGTCGAGACGTTGAGGCCGTCGTGGGTGCGCAGGAACCACAGGTAGAGCTCGTCGGTGCCGTACGCGGGGCTGCGCAGGGTGCGCGCCTCCCAGGTGCTCCAGCGTTCGGCGCCCTGCACGAACCGGGTGTCGACGTACGACACGGCGAAGTGCGGGCCGTCGGTGATGCCGCCCAGCTCGGCGATCCGCGCGAACGAGTACCGCACCAGGGGTTTGCCGGCGGAGACCGCCGCGTGCACGCGTTCGATGGTCGCGGTCAGCGCGTCGCCGTCGACGACGGGGGTCCGCTCGCCCTGGCCCGCTTCGACCGTGCGCAGCACCGGGTCAACGCCCGCGAGGTCGAGGTCCACGGGGCACAGGCCCACGTACCAGCCGACGGCGGCCGCGTGCTGCGGCGCGTACCGGGTGTGCATCGGCAGGACGAACCGCAGCCGGTCGGGCCCGTGCACCCGCCGCGCCGCGTGCGCGAACGCGGCGAGCACGCCGGACTGGGCGGAGGCGCCGCGGGCGCGGCTGCGGGCGCTCAGGTCGTCGGTCTGGTCGACGGTGGCGAGCCAGTAGGACCGGGACGCCTGCGGGCGGGCCGCCTCCGTGGCGTCGCGGGCCGGACGGGTGATCCCCGTGCCGTAGCGCGGGAAGGTCGCCTCGGGGCCGAGGAAGTCGAGCCAGCGACGCACCGGCTCGCCGTCGGCGGCCAGCGTCATGGCGAGCTTGCGGTCCTCGGCGGAGAAGTCCACGTGGGAGCCGACCTCGAGGGCGCGCAGGTCGGCGTCGGGCACACCCTGGCGGGCGGCGTCGTACAGGGAGACGATCTCCTCGAACCACAGGAGCTGGGAGTACGCGTCCATCACCGAGTGGTCGGCGCCGAACGCGAGCACGAAGTGGTCGGCGCGCTCCGGGTCTGGGTCTGGGTCTGGGTCTGGGGCCGCCGGGACGACGCTCGCCAGGACGCAGTGCGGCCAGGCGGTCGGCGAGACGTCGGCGAGCAGGCTCGGCAGCAGCGCGGTCACCTGGTCGGTGGTCAGGTCGCCGACCACCAGGTCCCGGATCGCGACGGCCTCCGCCGGGGCGGTCACCCGGCGCCAGCCCTGACCCGCGTCGCGTGTGACGGTGGTCCGGAGCACCTCGTGGCGGCTCATCCACGCGTGGATCGCGCGGCGCAGCGGTTCGGCCTCGTACGGGCCGGGCACCCGCAGCACCGAGCCGATCCACGAGCCCGGCTCGGAGTCGCGCAGGTGGGCCTCGTGCCCAGGGGACAGCTCCCTGGGGTCCTGCAGCCAGCGGCCGGCGTCGGCGCGCGGCGTCCATGAGGTCACGGTTCCTGCCGGCAGGTCGTAGGCCGAGAGCTCGGTGTATTCCATGCGTGCGGTTCCCTAGATCGTGAGGTGGGCACGGCCAGCACGACGTCGGACGAGTTCCGCGGACCCCTTGCGGCGACCTTTATACCGGATATAACGGGTGAAAGTCAGCCTCTTCGGTATGGTTCACCCGAACTACGACGGTTACCCCGGAGCGGGACCGTCCGAAACGGAGGACGAGCGTGCCGAACCAGGCGTCCGCGCTACGGCTGCAGTTTGCCGACGACATGTTCCTGCGGCGGCACGACGGCGAAGCCAGCCCCGCCGTCAACCAGGTGCTGTGGCGGCTCGACGGCCCGTACTCCGCGCACCACCTGCGCGAGCTGGCCGCGGGGCTCGCCGCCGGGTCACTGCACCGGCGGGTCGTGCGCGCCCGGGTCCCCGGCGCCCGGCACCGGTGGGCGCCCGCGGGCACGCTGCCCGTGCTCGACCTGCAGACGGCGGCCGTCGCGGAGAACGCCGTCGGAACGTGGGCACAGGCGCAGGCCGACCTTCCCCTCGACCCGGCCGGCGGCCGCTCCTGGCGGCTCGCGGCCGCCGACGTGGTGGCGGACCATGAGGGCGGGGCGGACGGCGGCGCCGTCGTCGGCGGCGGCATCGTTTCCCTGACCTGCGCACATGCAGTGGCGGACGGCGCAGCGCTGATCGACGCCGTGGTGCGCGCCTCGACCCGGGCGGACCCGATAGTGGTCCCCGCGCCCGAGCGCGGGACCCGGGCGCTGCTCGCGGATGCCGCCGACGCCACCGCGCAGGCAGCAGCCGTCGCGCGGTGGGCGCGGGCCAAGGCCCGCCAGGTGGCTCGCGAACGCCTGGCGGCGTCGACGGGCGCGTCGGACGCGGCGGTGACCGAGCGGGCGCCGGACGTCCTCCTCGACCACACGGTCGCGCATGACGAACACTCGAGCTCCTCGCGCGACCGTGTGGTCGGAGCGGACAACGAGCACGACGCACACTGGCGGGCCCCCGTGCTGCATCTCGAGCTCCCCGCCGAGCGGGTGGCACAGGTCGCCGCGGAGCACGGCGGAACGCCCAACACGTGGTTCGTCGCGTTCCTCGCCCGCCTGGTGCACGCGACGGGCCGGTTCCCGGGCGAGCCGGTGCCCGTCGCGCTACCGGTGTCGACCCGGGGCGAGGACGACCCGCGGGCGAACTCCACCAAGATCGCCCGGGTCACGATCCCGGCCGACGTGCTCGCCACGCGCGACCTCGGCTGGGTGCGGGCGGCGGCCAAGGAGGCGTACACCGCCGTCGGCCGGGCGGAGCCGGGGGTGTCGCCGGTGCCACTCGAGCTCGTGCAGATGCTGCCCGACACCGTCGTGCGCAAGCTGCCGCAGCCGCCCGTCGCCGCCGCGCTGGCGTCCAACCTCGGCACACCGCCCGACGGCTACACGCAGGCGACCGGCGGCGCGGTCCGTGCGGTGGCCACGCTGTCGCACTACCAGGGGGCCACCGCCGCCGAGCTGCGCGCCGCCGGTGGCGGGCTCGTCGCCTTCTGCACGACGGCGGGCCACGCGACGGTGCTCAGCGTCGCCGGCCTGGACCCCGACCGCGTGGCCGACGCCGACACGCTGCGCGACCTGGTGCTGGCCGAGGCCGACGTCTGGCAGATCCCGGCGGAGCCGTGGTGAGGGTGCGCCGCGACTCAGTGGGCGAGCACGCCGGAGACGGCGTCGGCCGCCGCCGCGACCGCCCGGTCGGCGGGCACGAGCCGCGCGCCGAGCGCGACGGCCCGCGCCGCGGTGGCGTCGTCGAGCACCTCGGCGAGGGCCCCGGCGAGCACGCCGGGCCGCGTGAGCGTGCTCGCGCGGCGTGCGACGCCGACCCCGGCGCCCCGCAGCAGGTCGCCCCACATGGGCTGGTCGGCCGAGTACCAGCCGACGACGGCGGGCAGCCCCGCCCGCAGCACCGCACCGGTGGTGCCCGCACCGCCGTGGTGCACCGCGGCGCGGCAGCGGGGCAGCACCGCCGCGTGGTCGACGGCGCCGACCACCCGCATGCGCTTCCCGTCCACGCCGGAGCCGGGAGCACCGGAACCGGGCACGCCGCCGTCGGCCGCCGAGAAGTCGTTCCATCCGGCGCTGACCAGCGCCCGCACCCCGAGCTCCGCGCACGCGGCGTCGACGGCGGCGAGCAGCGCGGGCGGGTCGGCGACGGGCATCGAGCCGAACCCGACGTAGACGGGCGGGTCGCCGTCGTCCAGCCAGGCCGCGAGCCCCTCCTCGAGATCGGCACCGGAGCCTGCCTCCCCGAGGCGGGCGCGGGCGTCGTCATCCAGCGCGAGGAAGCCGGTCAGCGGGCGGCGCGGACCCCACTCGTCCGCCAGGCCGGGGACCAGCGCCGGGTCGTACGCCTGGACCTCCACGACTCCGGCGTCGCGCAGCCTGGTCGGCAGGTGCACGCGGGCCCTGCCGAGGCCGAGCTCGCCGCGCTGGTCGTTCTCGGCGCGCCGGGTCAGGTCCCAGCGCACCCGCTCCCCCAGCGCCCAGGCGGCCCGCGTGGCGCCCGGCCCGCGCAGCCCGCTCACCGGCGACACGACGCGGTTGGCCCGGACCGGGCAGTAGTGCAGGGCGGCCATGCCGAGCCCGCGCCGCTCGGCAACCGCCGCCGCGACCTCCTGGCCGAGCAGGCCGGTCACCACCGTGTCGGCGCTGCCGACATCGTCCAGCAGGGCCAGCAGGCCGGTGCGCAGCTCGTCCCAGCCCGCCGCCGCGACGGCGCGCAGCGCGCGCACCCGGCGCACGGGGTGGGGCGAGCGCATGTCGCGCCGCACCAGGTCGGAGCCGAGCAGGGCCGCCGAGTCGATGCCGAGCGGCACCGGGTCGAGGCCAAGGCGTTCGGCGAGCGGCACGAGGTTGGGCGCGACGCCCGTGACCACCTCGTGCCCGCGACGGCGCAGCTCCAGGCCTACCGCGAGGGCCGGCTGGACATCTCCTCGACTGCCCACGAGGGCCAGGACGTGACGCACGCGCGCACTCTACTCACCCGCCACCCACCGGAGGCCCAGTGACCAGCCCAGCGACCACCACCGACCCGGCGGCCAGCAACCGTCTCACCTACGACGACGACCTCTTCCTCCGCACCCGCCGCGTGCTCGGGGTGGCGGTGGTGAACCAGACGGTCTGGCGCCTGCCCGCGCCGCTGGACGCCGCAGCCGTGCGCGTCCTGCACGGCGGCCTGGCGGACGGGCCGCTGCAGCGGGTGGTCCGCCCCGGCCGCGTCCCCGGCGCCAGGGCGCGCTGGTCGGTCTCCACGGTGTCGCTGGATCCCATGATCGAGTCAACCCCCGTGCCCGACGACGCCGTGCTCACCTGGGCGGACCGGCAGGCCCAGGCGAACCTGGACCCCGAGCACGGCCCCACCTGGGCCCTCGCGGCGGCGCCGACGGCGAGCGGCGGGAGCGTGCTCAGCTACGTCACGTCGCACGTGGTCGCCGACGGCGGGATGCACATCGGCGCGTTCCAGGCAGCGGTAGCGGCCGCGACGGTCGCCGCGGGCCAGGCCGCCATCGGCCCGGCAACCCCTGGCGCGGCGCCGGCGGGAGCGACCCGGACGGCCGGGCCGCCGTCCGCCACCCGCAGGCTGCCCAAGGAGGGCGAGCGCATCCGGACCGGTCTCGTGGCCGACCTGCGCGACGCCACCGGGCAGGCGCGCGCGGCGGTCGGCGGTCTGCGCCAGGCCGCGAGGCAGGGGCCGGTGCCGCCGGTGCTCGCGCAGCAGTCCGCGGACCGGCCCCGCCCCCGGCCGCGTGCCGACGACGCGCAGCCCGCCAACCCGCCGGTGGTCGTCGTCGACACCGATGCCTCGACCTGGCACCGCACCGCCCACGCGGCCGGCGGGACGGCGAACAGCCTGCTCATCGCCGTCTGCACGGAGATACTGCTCGCGGCAGGCGCCGCGACCGCCGGCATGCCGGTGCGCGTGTCGGTGCCCGTCAGCCTGCGCGGCAAGGACGACCTGCGCTCCAACGCGACGTCCGGCGTCTCGATCGCCGTCGACACCACGGTGACCCCGGCGCCCGAGCGAGCCGGGGTGGTGACCGACATGGCGCAGATCCGCGCGAGCGCCGCCGCCGAGTTCCGGGCGCTGACGTCCGGCACCCGGGTGGACACGCTGGGCCCGCTCAAGCCGCTCATGCAGATGGTGCCCGACGCCATCGCGCGGCGTGCCGCACGCGACGCCACGGCGCCGCTCTGCCTGGCCTCGAACCTGGGCCGGCTGCCCGCGACGTTCGCCGCCCCGCTGGGCACCTCGGCCTCGAGCGTGCTCATGCGCGGGGTCACGCAGGGCCTGACCCGTGGCCGCCTGCGCCAGATGCGGGGCGGCCTGGACTCCTGGTGGTCGGAGCACGACGGCGTGGCGACGCTGGTGGTCCTGGGCCTGGACGACACCCACCTGGCCGAACCGGCCCACATCCGGGCGGCGATAGAGAGCGTCTACGCCCGCCACGGCCTGCCGGTCCGCTTCTGGTAACGGGCACCGGCCCTCACCTCTTCGAGGTCTAACCTCCTCCGTTCTGAAACGGTTCAGAACGGAGAAGGTTAGACCTCGAAGGGAGGAACCGGGTGGAGGGGCGGTCGGACGGCGGGGTCACGCCGCCATGTGGACCGGGGGGTGGCCCTTGGACGTGGTGACCGGGGTGGGGTCCGTCTTCCGGTTGCGCCGGATCGTCATCAGCACGCCGGCCGACGCGGCCGCGAACACGAGCACGCCGAACCCTGTGGCCCAGGCGTCGAGGTCGGCGGTCAGCGCGAAGGCGACGATCGCCGCCACCGGGACGACCAGGCCGATGAGCACGGAGTACCGGGCATGGAGGAGAACGTGTGCCGTCCGCGCGACGAACCAGCTCACGACGGCCCAGGTGATCAGCGTGAGCGTGGTGCCGACGACCGACGCGAACACCTCGCCGGCGTTGTGGGCCCCCGCGGGCGGCCCGAAGTAGAAGAGCTCGGTGGTCGCGACAAGCACCAGGAACCCCACGATCGCGACCGCTCCGGTCACGAGAGAGCGTTTCAACACTGGGCCTCCGCACTGAGGATCTGCACCGGACTCTCCTGGCGCGCCCTTTATACCAAGTCGTTGCCGCGCGATGTCAGCGCGCCACCGTCAATTCACCCATAGAAGACCACAGGAAAGCAAAAGACGCCGGGTCGTGAACCCTGGTGCCGCACGCCAGGCAACCGTACATTTACGTCATGTCGGATCAGTCGGAACGTTTTCCCGGTCCTGCACCTTCCGCCGAACCCTCCGGAACCGGCGGGTTCTCCCGCCGCGGTGTCCTGCGCGCGGCGGCCGCCGGAGCGCTGAGCATCCCGTTCGCGGCCGCCCTCTCGTCCCCGGCCACCGCCGTCACCATCCCGGCCGCAACGGTCGCAGGCGTCCCGAGTGCCGCGCCCGAGCTTCCGGCCGGGCTCATCCCCTACCGCTCCCCCTACATCAACTGGGCCGGCGAGATCACCCACGGCGGGCTGTGGGCCTGTGCGCCCCGCACCGCACAGGACCTCGCCCGCCTCGCCAACTGGGCGCACGCCAACGGCTGGCGGCTCCGCGCACGGGGCAAGGCCCACACCTGGTCGCCCCTGACCATCACCCAGGCCACCGAGCCGGACGCGCCGATCCTCCTGCTGGACACCACCGTCCACCTGACCCACATGGAGCTCACGGCCCCGCCCGCCGGCGCTCCAGGCGCCGTCCGGGCACAGCCCGGCGTGACCGTCGAGACGCTGATGGCCTTCCTCGCCGACCACGGGCTCGGGGTCACCAACACTCCCGCGCCGGGCGAACTGACCCTTGGCGGCACGCTCGCCATCGACGCCCACGGCACCAGCGTCCCGGCCGACGGCGAGCCCGCCCGCCCCGGCCACACCTACGGCAGCCTCAGCAACCTCGTGCTGTTCCTCACCGCCGTCGTCTGGGACGCCGACGCGGACGCCTACGTGGTCAAGACGTTCCACCGCGGGACCGACGTGGAGTGCGAGGCGCTGGCCACCCACCTCGGGCGTGGCCTCGTCGCCGAGGTGGTGCTCCAGGCCGGCGAGGAGGTCCCGCTGCGCTGCCAGAGCCGGGTCGACCTCACCGCCGACGAGCTGTTCGCCGCCCCGGGCAGCGCGCTCGCCGCGCGGGGCAACACCTTCGCCGACTTCATGGCCGCCTCCGGGCGGGTCGAGACGATCTGGTTCGCGTTCACGGACAAGCCCTGGCTCAAGGTGTGGAGCCTCAGCCCGGAGCGCCCCCTCACGTCCAGGCGGGTGCACGCCCCGTACAACTACCCGTTCAGCGACGTCATCCCGACCCCGGTGTCCCGGCTGGTCGGGCTCATCGTCGGCGGCTCGTGGCACCTCGCACCCGTGCTCGGCGCCACGCAGTACACGGTCGCGGCGACCGGGCTGACCGCGACCTTCGCGAAGGACCTCTGGGGTCCCGCCTACATGCTCCAGTTCTACCTGCGCCCCACGACGCTGCGCGAGACCGCCAACGGGTACGGGATCCTCACCAGCCGCGCCGACGTCCAGCGTGTCGTCTCCGAGTTCGCCGCCTACTACAAGGAGCGGCTGGCGGCCTGGGCCGCCGACGGCAGGTTCCCGGTCAACGGGCAGGTCGAGATCCGGGTCAGCGGCCTCGACCAGCCCAGCGACTCCGCGGCGCCGGGCGCGCGCCCGCCGCTGCTGTCCGTCGTCCGCCCGCACCCCGACCACCCCCGGTTCGACTGCGCGGTGTGGGTGGACGTGCTGACCCAGCCCACCTCGCCCGGAGCCCACGAGTTCTACCGGGAGCTCGAACAGTTCCTGCTGAGCACCTTCGACGGCGGCTACGCGCTCGCGCGCGTCGAGTGGTCGAAGGGCTGGGCCTACACGGACGACGCTGCCTGGGCCGACGACGACGTCATCGGGTCGGCGATCCCCGCCTCGTACGGTGCCGGACAGTGGTCGGAGGCCGTCGCCGTCCTGGACCGGCTGGATCCGCACGGGGTGCTCGGCAACGAGTTCACGGACCGGCTGGTGCGCTGAGCGCTGTCGTCAGAGCGCTCTGTCGTCTCGCGCTCTTCCTTGGTCGCCGCCCAGAACCGGACCTCGTCCCTCGGTCCGGACTGGTCGCCGCCTGTCGTCAGAGCGCGGCCACTATCAGCTCCACCTGCTCCTTCGCGTCCCCGAAGAGCATCGCGGTGTTTTCCCGGAAGAACAGGGGGTTCTGCACGCCGGCGTAGCCCGTCGCCATGGACCGCTTGAACACGACCACCTCGCGCGCCCGCCACACCTCGAGCACCGGCATGCCCGCGATGGGCGACGCGGGGTCGTCCTGCGCGGCCGGGTTCACCGTGTCGTTGGCGCCGATCACCAGCACCACGTCGGTCTCGGGGAAGTCGTCGTTGATCTCGTCCATGCCGAGCACCTGGTCGTAGGGCACCTTCGCCTCGGCCAGCAGCACGTTCATGTGCCCGGGCAGCCGGCCGGCCACCGGGTGAATACCGAACCGCACGGTGGTGCCCCGGGCGGCGAGGCGGGCCACCAGGTCGGCCACCGGGTACTGGGCCTTCGCGACCGCCATGCCGTAGCCCGGCACGACGATCACCGACCGGGCGGCGGTCAGCCGGTCGGCGACCTCGAGCGCCGTCGTCTCGCGGTAGGAGCCTGGTTCGACGGCGCCGCCCTCGGCGACCGCGCCCGGCTCCGCGCCGAACCCGCCGAGGATCACGCTGACGAACGACCGGTTCATCGCCCGGCACATCAGGTAGCTGAGGATCGCACCCGACGAGCCGACGAGCGCACCCGTGATGACGAGCAGATCGTTGCCCAGCATGAACCCGGCAGCGGCGGCGGCCCACCCGGAGTAGGAGTTCAGCATCGAGACGACGACGGGCATGTCGCCCCCGCCGATCGCCGCCACCAGGTGCCAGCCCAGCGCCAGCGCCACCACGGTCATGAGCAGCAGCGGGACCAGGCCCGCGCCGCCCCCTGTGCTGCGCGCCGTGCTGCCCGCTGCGAGGAACCACCACAGCAGCGCCCCGCACGCGACGAGGGCGGCCAGGTTGAGCCAGTTGCGGCCGGGCAGCAGCAGCGGCGACGACCGCAGGCGCGCCGACAGCTTCCCGAACGCCACGACGGAGCCGGTGAACGTCACGGCCCCGATCAGCACGCCGAGGAACACCTCGACGTTGTGCACGGTGGCGCCGGCGCCGGCCGTGCGGGACTCGGTCAGGTAGGACCCGTAACCGACCAGCACCGCCGCTGCGCCGACGAAGGAGTGCAGCAGCGCGATGAGCTCGGGCATCTGCGTCATCTCGACGGTCCGCGCCCGCCAGGTGCCGACGGCCGCGCCCACGAGGAGCACGAGGAGGATCAGTGCGGCGGTCACGCCGACGGGCCGTTCGGACCGGTCCAGGGCCAGCGCGACCGTCGCCGCCAGGGCGAGCCCCATGCCGGTCATCCCGAGCAGGACGCCGCGCCGCGCGGTCTCCTGCTTCGACAGGCCGGCCAGCGACAGCACGAAGAGCACCGCCGCCACGAGGTAGCCGGCCTGGACCGCGGACTCGACGGTCATCGCCTGCTCCCCTCGGTCGCGTCGCCCCTGCGGAACATCCCGAGCATGCGGTGGGTCACGAGGAACCCGCCGAAGATGTTGATGCTCGCGACCGCCGAGGCGAGCACGGCCAGGATCGTCACGACAGGGTTCGCCGAGCCGATCTGCAGCATCCCGCCGACGAGGATGATCCCGGAGATGGCGTTGGTCTGGGACATGAGCGGGGTGTGCAGGGCGTGGCTGACGTGCGAGATCACGTAGAACCCGACGACGACGGCGAGCGCCAGCACCGTGAAGTGCGCTGCCTGGTCGGCGGGTGACGCCGCCACCGCGAGCGCGGCGAGCGTCGCGGCGAGGCCGATTAGCACCGCCCTCGTCGCGGGGTAGGCCCGCTGCGCCGGCCGAGGCCCGCCGCCTACTGGTCGTGGCTGCCGGGACCGGCGCGAGGCGGGCTCGGCCGGCGATGGTCCGGCGGCCGCCCGCGGCGCCGAGACCGCTACCGGCGGTGGCGGCCACAGCACCTCGCCGCCCGCTGCCACGGTCATGCCGCGCACGACGACGTCCTCCGGGTCGAGCGCGAGGCGGCCGTCCCGCTGGGGCGTGCCGAGCTGGACCAGGTTGGCGACCGCCGTGCCGAGCAGCTCGGAGGTGTGCCGGGGCATGCGGTCGGGCAGGTCGGTCCAGCCGAGGATCACCACGCCGTTGTCGCTGACCACGCGCTTGCCCGGGACCGTTAGCTCGCAGTTGCCGCCACCCGGCGCCGCGAGGTCGACGATCACGCTCCCCGGCCGCATGTTCGCCACCATCTCGGCGGTGATGGTCGTGGGGGCGGTGCCGCGCACGAGCGCCGTCGTGATGACGATGTCCGCCGCGGCCGTCTCGGCGGCGTACGCGCGCCGCGCCGCCGCCTCCTGGTCCGCGGTGAGCTCCGATGCGTAACCGTCCGCGCTGACCTGCTGTGCGGCGGCGTCGGCCCGGACGACCGTCGCGCCCATGGACTCGATCTGCTCCGCGACCTCCGGCCGGACGTCGAAGGCGCGCACCTGCGCGCCGAGGCTGCCTGCCGCGCCGATGGCCGCGAGCCCGGCAACGCCCGCGCCGATCACGAAGACGGCTGCGGGCGGAGTGGTACCCGCCGCCGTGACCTGGCCGGAGAACATGCCGCCGAACTCGGCGGCCGCCTCGACCACCGCCCGGTACCCCGCGACGTTCGACAGCGCGCTGAGCACGTCGAGCGACTGCGCCCGGGAGATGCGCGGCACGGCGTCCAGGGCGAGGGCCGTGACGCCGCGGTTGGCGAGCGCGCGCACCAGGTCGGGGCGGGCGGCGGGAGCGATCTGCGCGATCAGCACCGAGCCGATCCTGAGCCCGTCCGGGCCTCGGGCACCCGGCCGGAGCCCGGCGGGGCCCGGTGTGGCCAGCGCGTCCGGCGCCCGCGTGATCGCCACGACGTCGGACGCCCACGCCTCGGCGTCGGACACGACCGCCGCACCCGCCGCCTCGTACGCGGCGTCGGGGAAGCCCGCGCCGGCTCCCGCGCCTGTCGCGACCAGCACGTCGTAGCCGAGGCCTACCAGCCGGGCGGTGGTCGTCGGGGTGGCGGGCACGAGCGGCCCGCCGTCGTCCGGGATACCGATGCGCATGTGACCCTCCTTGCTCACGTGCGCAACCTACCGCCTACCGCCGACACACCCGTTATGCCGAGTCCACCGGCGGCTGGAAGGTGACCGGGAGGCTCACCGGCTGGCGGATCCACAGGGTCTGGTCCCAGGCGACGTCGGCGGCGGGGATCCGCAGGACGATGTCGAGCCTGCGCAGGATGGTCTCGACCGCGATCCGCGCGACGACGCGCGCCGTGCGGGGCGCGGGGCAGGCGTGCGGACCCGTCCCGAACGAGACGTGCGCGCGGCTGCCCACGTGGTCCCATGGGTCCCCGGTGTCCATCCGCGGGTCCGTGTTCGCCGCGTAGATCGCGAGGACGACCGGGTCGCCGGCCGCGATGAGCTTGTCGTCCAGCACCACGTCCTGCCTGGCGAACCGGGGCAGGGTGTTGATGGTCGGCGTGGAGCGCCACAGCACCTCGTCCATGGCGTTGTCCAGGTCGATGCGGCCGCCGTGCAGCCGGCCGGAGAACCGGGAGTCGGTGAGGGCCAGCAGCAGGGTCTGCGCCACCCACGCCGTCATCGTCAGGTTGCCCGCGAAGGCGACGTTCAGCAGGGTGTGGGCCACCTCGACGTCCTGGTGCATGTTGGGGTGCGCCACCAGGGAGCTCGCGAGGTCCCGCTGCGGGAGCCGCCGCCGGGCCGCGACGAGGTCGCCGAGCATCCGGTCGACCTCGGCCACGGCGGGTGCCGCGTCGGCACCGCCACCGGCGACCCGGCGCGTCAGGTCGAAGAGGCGCTGGCCGTCCTCCGGGTCGAACCCGATCATGTCGGAGACGACGAGGAACGGGATCACCGACGCGTACTCGAGCATCAGGTCGGCGCGGCCGCGGTCCTCGAAGCGGTCGATGAGCAGGTTGCACAGGGAGCGCGTCTTCGAGGCGGTGCGGCCCTCGGAGAGCTGCTCGAACGCGTCGTCGAGGGGTTCGCGCAGGCGCTGCCGCAGCGCGCCGTCGGTGTGGTTGGCGGCGAAGCGCTGGTGCGACGTGAGGACGGGGCGCAGGCCCGACGTCGCGGGCAGGCCACCGCGGGAGTGCCCGTTCCAGGTCTGCGGGTCGGTCGCGAAGACGTGCTCGTTGCGCATGATGTCGTAGACGAGCCGCTGCCCCATGACGAGCCAGGCGGGCACGCCGGGCTCCAGCTCGACGGGGGCGACCTCGCCCCACTCACGTTCGAGCTCGTCGTAGAACACCCGCGGTTCCGGCATGGCCGACGCGTGGACCAGGGGCTTCGGGTTCGAGATCCCGCTGAGCCGGACGGGCCTGGTGCCGCGCCACGGACGGTCTTGCGTGCTGCGCATGTCATCGAGCAATGGGGCCGGCCCTCTCGCGGTGGAGCTCTGGGTGGGACTCGAGGGTACTTGCCGGATTTGATCCAGTTCAGGTAAATTCATGGATTCGCCGTATCTGTGCAGTCGTCATTGATCGCCCAGGGTGATCCCGCCCGTATTGATCGCCCAGGGTGATCCCGCCCGTGTTCCCACCATGCATCGTGACCTCGGCCACACCCGTGGCTACGATGTCTGCGAGGGCACACACACTGTTGCACCCTCGCTCTACCCTGTCGAGACCCATCCGGACGGGATCACAGAACCGACCGTCGGCATCCCCACCGACGAGCAAGGGGGGCACGTGGCACTCGACGCCGACCGGGAACGCCCGGACGACCTGGTCCAGAGCGTGGCGCGCGCCTTCCGCGTCCTGGAGGTCGTCACCCGGACCCCGGGCCTGCCGGTCAAGGCGATCGCACGCCGCAGCGGGCTCAACCTCTCGACCACGTACCACCTGGTGCGCACGCTCGCGTACAAGGGTTACGTCACCCGCCTCAAGGACGGCACGTACGACGTCGGCGACCAGGTGAGCCAGCGGTTCTACGAGCAGCTCGGCTCGCTCGGCCGCGGGCCGGGCACCCGTGAGGTGCTGCGCCACCTCGCGCAGACCACCGGCTACAGCGCCTACCTCGGGCGCATCAGCGCCGGCCGGGTCGTCGTCGTCGACTACTCGGAGGCCCCCGGTTCTCCGTACCTCGAGGACCTGGAGCGCGGGCTCGACGTGTCCGCGCACGCCACCGCGCTCGGGAAGGCCCTGCTGCTCGGCATCTCCCGCCGGGAGCGCTACGACCTCGTGCTCGAGGCCGGGATGCGCAGGTTCACCGCACGTACCGCCGCCGACATCACGGCGCTCGACGCACAGCTCGCGCGCATGCGGCCGGACAACATCGTCGAGGAGCACGGCGAGTTCCGCGACGACATCACCTGCGCCGCCCACCTCGTCCCCCGCCGTCCCGGCGACGACGTCACGTGGGCCGTCGGGCTCAGCATCCCCGGCGAGGTGGTGCCGCCGCAGGCTCGCCGCGAGCTGAGCCTGGCCACCGGAGACCTGGCGACGGTCTAGCCCGCCGCTCGCCTTCGTTGAGTGCGTGATATCTGCCCTCTCGACGGCCGTACGAGGGCAAATATCACGCACTCAACGACGCGGGTGGGTGGGGACGCACAAGGTGAGGGAGGCCGGGGTCGTCGTCAGGGTCAGCGGGAGACTGCCGGCCGGCTCGCCGTCCGCGTAGGCGACGAGGCCGGCCGGGGACTCCAGCCGGATCACCGGTGCGCGCAGCGTGGTTACGTCGGGCCGCCCGACGTGCTTGCCCGCCTTGATGAGCGCGTCGAACGCGAGCACCTTGAACCGGCCGACGGCGTGCACGAGGGTCACGTCGAGCAGCCCGTCCGCCGGGTCGGCGTCGGGGCAGATCGGCACGCCGCCGCCGTAGTACCGGGTCAGGCCGACCGCGAGCATGTACCCGTCCTGCTCGAGCTCCGGCGCGTCCGCCGGGTGCAGCCGGTAGCCGAACGTCCGCAGCCGCAGCCACTCCAGGTAGACGGCCACCTTGTAGCGCGCAGGGCCTGTCGGCCAGGTCATGCGGTTGGTGCGCTCGTTCGTCAGCGAGTCCAGCCCCGCGCACAGCACCGTGACGAAGTGGCGCACCGTGCCGTCGTCGGCGGTGACGGTGCCCGTGTCGACCCGGCGGCGGGCGCCGTCGAGCGCGAGGTCGGCAGCGGCCGCGGCGTCGTCCAACGGGATGCCGTGCTCGCGGGCGAGGTCGTTGCCCGTGCCGCCGGGGATCACCGCCAGCGGTACGCCGGACTCCAGCACGGGCGCCAGCACCGACGAGACGGTGCCGTCCCCGCCTGCCACCACGAGCACGTCGGGGCCCTCGGCGACCGCCCGCCTGCCGAGCTCGGCCGTCTCCTGTTCGCTCGCACCCTGGTAGACCCGGACGTCGGCACCCCGGGACCGCAGGCGCTCGACCGCGACCTGCCCGCTGCCGGTGCCGACACCGTGGCCCGACGCGGGGTTCACGAGCACCGCGACGTGCCCGGCCCTGCCGACCTGCTCAGTCATGGCCGAAACCTACCGGAGCCGGCGATCGACGAGGGCCCCCGGATTCATGATCCCTGCGGGGTCGAGCTCCGCCTGCACCGCGCGGAGCATGCGGAGGCCCGCCGAGCCGATCTCGTGCTCCAGCCACGGCGCGTGGTCCGCGCCGACGCCGTGGTGGTGGCTGATGGTGCCGCCCGCCGCCATGATCGCGTCGTTCACCCGGGACTTCACCCGCTCCCACGGTTCGAGCGGTTCGGTGCCGAGCCCGGCGATCACCGTGAAGTAGAGCGAGGCGCCCGTCGGGTACACGTGCGAGACGTGGCACAGGATCCGGTTCCGCGCCCGCTCCCCCGCGAACCCGTCGGCGAGCGCCGCAGTGACCGCGGCCTTGAGCGTCTGCAGGTTCGACCACGTGGTGGCCGTCTCCAGCGTCTCGCAGAACACGCCGCCCGCCAGCAGCGCGTCGCGGAGGTACGGCGCCCGGAACCGGCCGTGGTCCCAGGACGCGGCGAGCCTGGGATCGGCGAGCTCGCCCCCGGCGGCCCGCAGCACCCGCGCGGTCGCCTCGCGGCGGCTCGCCGCCAGCTCGGCAGGCCCTTCGTGCAGGACAACGGCGGTACAGCCCTTGGCCAGCGCCTTCCCGATGCTGCCCACCTGGGCCAGGGAGACCGCCGTCTCGGCCTCGTCGGAGAGCCGGAGCACCGTCGGCCCGGTGCCGAGCTGTGCGACGCCCCGCAACCCGTCCACGCCGGCGGCGAAGCTGCCGAAGGTCCAGGCGTCGAACAGCCGCGCCTCGGGCGTCGGGTGGACGCGGAGCCGCACCTGGGTGATCACGCCGAAGGTCCCCTCGGAGCCGAGGAACCAGCGCATCAGGTCCGGCCCTGCCGCCGAACCCGGCGCCCTGCCGAGGTCGAGCGTGCCCGTCGGTGTGACCACCCGCAGCCCGGTGACCATCGTGTCGAACCGTCCGTAGCCCGCTGAGTTCTGCCCGGAGGACCGCATGGCGGCGAACCCGCCGAGCGTCGCGAACTCGAAGCTCTGCGGAAAGTGGCCGAGCTCGAAGCCGCGCTCCGCCAGGAGGTTCTCGGCGACGGGCGCAGTGGTCCCGGCCAGGAAGGTCGCCTCGTGGGCGAGGTCGTCGAGCGCCACCAGCCCCGAGAGCCGGTGCAGGTCGAGGCTGACCACGCCCCGGTGCGGCCCGGCGTCGGGCGTCAGACCGCCCGTCACCGCCGTACCGCCGCCGAACGGCACCACCGCGAGGCCCCGCTCGCCTGCGACGGCCAGCACGGCCGCCACCTCGTCCTCCGTGGCGGGCAGCACGACGGCACCCGGCGCCGCCTGCACGGCCTGCCGGCGCCTGAGCAGGTCCGGCGTGGACTTGCCGCCTGCATGCAGCAGCCGTACGTCGTGGCCGGCGTCGACGTGGTCGCCGCCGACCGCCTTGGCGAGCGCCGCGAGGTCGTCGTCGGCCAGGGGCGGGGTGCTGATCGTGACCTCGGCGAGGCGCGGGGCGGGCGGCGCCTTCGGCACGCGCCCGAGCACCGCGGCGAGCAGCAGCTTCACGCCGGTCGGGAGCCCGTGCGCACGAGCCGGGTCACCCCAGCCGTCCCAGCGCATGTAGGCGCGCTCGTGGTCCGGACCCTCGTTCTCCGGCTGCGTGCTGTCCGGCAGCGTGCTCACGCGTCCTCCGTGTGGTGTGGTCTGGCCTACCATCCTGACGCGCGTTACAGTTTGACACAAGATGACAATTCGTAACGCAGACAAGGACGACGGCGCCGACCGCACCGAGGAGCGCCTGCTGCACCACGCCGCCGAGCTGGTCGCGACCCGCGGCATGCGCGGCCTGTCGATCACCGAGCTCGCCAGGGCCGCCGGTGTCTCACGCCCGACGGTCTACCGCCGCTGGGAGTCCGCCGACGAGGTCCTGCGCGCCCTCATCGCCCACCGCATGCAGCTCGTGATCAACGCCGTCGGCCCGCAGGCGGCCGACCGTGCGGCGATCGTCGGCAAGGTGGTCCGGTTCGGGGACCTGTTCCATGCGGACGCCCTGTTCGGGCGGCTCCTGAGCAACGAGCCCGAGGTGTTCACCCGCTACGCGTTCCAGCGGATCGGCCGGTCGCAGCGCGTGGTCCTCGAGTGGCTCGCCGCCGCCATCACGGCCGCCCAGCAGGGCGGCACCGTCCGGGCCGGGTCGGCGACGGACATGGCGGTGATGGTCCTGCTCATGTCCCAGTCCGCGGTGCTCTCGCACAAGACGGTCAGCACGGTCATCGACGACGACGCCCTGCGGACCGAGCTCGCGCACGCCCTGGACGGGTACCTCCGTCCCTGACCCGG
Organism: Promicromonospora sp. NPDC060271; assembly: GCF_042726755.1. Taxonomy (NCBI): domain Bacteria; kingdom Bacillati; phylum Actinomycetota; class Actinomycetes; order Micrococcales; family Promicromonosporaceae; genus Promicromonospora; species Promicromonospora sp. NPDC060271. The sequence continues at coordinate 22,288 of NZ_JBHXBG010000051.1, forward strand.
ACGCCGCCACGCGACGTCCCCCACCGGAAGCAGGACCGATGCGGAGCACCGCCCTCACCGCCCGGCGCCGCCTGCGCGAGCTGGACGAGCTCACCGCCGAGACCGTCGACGTGCTCGTCGTCGGGGGCGGGGTCACGGGCACCGGGGCGGCGCTGGACGCCGCGGCGCGCGGCCTGTCCGTGGCCCTCGTCGAGGCGCGCGACCTCGCCTGGGGCACCTCCCGGTGGAGCTCCAAGCTGGCGCACGGCGGGCTGCGGTACCTCGCCACCGGCGACATCGGGGTGGCCCGCGAGAGCGCGCGCGAACGGCACGTGCTGATGACCCGCACCGCGCCGCACCTGGTCCGAGCACTGCCGCAGGTGCTGCCGCTGACCCCTGGCACGGGGCGCCGGCGCGGACTCACCGTCGGCATCGGGTTCGGCCTCGGTGACCTGCTGCGCCGCGACGCCGGGACGTCGTCCCTCGTGCTGCCCGGACCGCGCCTCGCCCGGCCGGGCGAGGTCGCCCGGCTCGTGCCCGCCGTCGCACGCGAGCGCCTGCGCGGCGCGTGGGTGGCGCACGACGGTCAGCTCGTCGACGACGCCCGGCTCGTCGTCGCGCTCGCCCGCACCGCTGCGGGGCGCGGGGCGAAGATCCTGACGCGGGTGCGGGCCGTCGACCTGCGGGCGGACGGCGCGACGCTCGAGGACACGCTCACCCGCACGACCCTCACCGTGCGGGCCCGCGTGATGGTGAACGCGACGGGGGTCTGGGCCGGGACGATCGACCCGTCCGTGCGGCTCCGGCCGAGCCGCGGCACACACGTGGTCGTGCCCGCCGCCCGGCTCGGCAGCCCGGCGGGCGCCCTCATGGTGCCGGTGCCCGGCTCCGGCTCGCGGTACGTGTTCGCGCTGCCCGCCCAGCTCGGGCGGGTGGTCATCGGCCTCACCGACGAGGAGGCGCCCGGTCCGGTCCCGGACGTCCCGGAGGCCACGCAGGCCGAGATCGACTTCCTGCTGGCGACGGTGTCCGGCGTCCTGTCCCGTCCCCTGCTGCCCGACGACGTGGTGGGCACCTTCGCGGGGCTGCGGCCCCTCGTCGACACCACCGGGTCGGGCGACGGCCCCTCCGCCGACGTCTCGCGCAAGCACCTCGTGGAGGTGTCGCCGTCGACGGGCGCGGTGAACGTGCTGGGCGGCAAGCTCACCACCTACCGCACGATGGCCGAGGACGCCGTGGACCTGGCCGTCAGGCACGCCGGGCTCACCGCCGGACCGTGCTGGACGACAGCACTGCCGCTGGTGGGCGCGTCGTCGGCGGCGGGCGCACCGTCGCCGGCGGGGCTCGGCGGGACGGGGTCGCCCGACGTGTCGGCGTCGCTCGTCGCCCGGTACGGCGCCGAGGCCGCGGAGGTGCTGGCCGCCGCCGTGCTGCCGGGTTCGGCGTCCGCCGTCGGGCAGGGCATCACCGGTGCCGCGCACCTGGACATCACCCGTGCCGAGATCGAGTGGGCGGTGACGCACGAGGGTGCGCTCGACGCCGACGACGTGCTGGACCGGCGCACGCGGATCGGGCTGGTCCCCGCGGACCGCGCGGCGGTGCGCGACGTCGTCGAGGAGCTGGTCGCGGACGCCCTGGCACGGCTCTGACCCGCATGCGGGACGGCCCGGTGTCCCGCTGGCGGCGCGCGAAAGCTGAGGGCGGTCCGGGGCAAGGACCACTCGATGAGCGGGTGCCAGGCCTGCTGAAGAACGTTCACCTCAGCCATGCTCATTTCAGCCCTGCCGAACAGTTCAGGTGAACCGAATTAGTCCGGCCGCAGCCGAACGCAGTTCAGCGCACCCGGCACCCGCCGACCGAGTACACCTTGCCAGCCGCCCCGAACCCGGGAAGGCCAGCACCTGCGAAGGCCCGGCGCCGCGCTAGCTCGCCGGCGCCGGCAGGCGTTCCCTGCGGCGGCGCGGCGCGCGGAGCACCGACAGCGACACCATGCAGGCGATGAACCCGAGCAGCCACCCACCGGGGATGTCGCTCAGCCAGTGGTAGTCCAGCCACGACATGAGGCCGCCTGCGATCGCGACGACGGCGCCGACCACGGGGATCATCCTGCGCAGCCTGCTGACGCTCGGCCTCAGCCCGCCATGGGCGTACAGCAGGCAGAGGATGAAGAAGCCGGTGAAGAACGTGTTCGACGCGTGCCCGGACGGGAACGCCTGACCGCCGGCGTGCAGCACGTCCATGTTGTGGTGGGGACCCGTACGGCCGAGTCCGAACTTGGTGCCGTAGCCGATCAGCGCGATGGTCACGAGGCCGGCCAGCACGGCGAGCACGGGGCGCCGGGTGGCGAGCTGCCAGAACGAGCCGGGGCCGTCCTGCTTCCAGGCGACGTAGAACGCGGTGCCGCCCACCATGGGGATGGTGAAGAGGCGATCGCCGGTGATGTTCGCGACGACGTCGAGGAAGATCTTCACCCAGCCCGTCGGGTGGTGCCCGTCGACGTAGTAGTGGAACTGCCAGTCCCAGGCGATGAACGGGCCACGCACGACGACCTGCCAGATCAGGAAGGCGAAGACCGCCGCACCGATGACCGCGGCGACCGTCGAGCTGCGCCAGGTGGGAAGGGTCGACGGGTCGAGCGGAGCCTCGGTTGACGGTGACTCCACGCGCGTTACACCCCTGCCTTCTGATTGCGCCATCGTGCCGATCCTACGGGTCTCAGGGTGAATGTTCGGTGCCGGGAAGATGTCCAGCAGGCGCTGTGCGTAACGATCCCGGCACGCTCAGGCCTGCCCCTGGACGACCGTATACCGCTCGCCCACGGTGGCGTCCCAGGCCAGGCGCATGCGGCCGGACGGCGCGGGCCCGACGGGTACCGTCGGGACAGGTGCCCTCGCGGCGTCCAGGACCCCGACGGACGTGCCCAGCGTCACGTCAAGGATCACCCGGTCGCCGCCCGCGGTGACCGTCGCGCCGGTCAGCAGGCCGTCCCGCCAGGCGACGTCGACCACGTGCCCACCGCGGCAGCGCAGCCCGCGCGCCCGACCCGCGGACCAGGACGGCGGCAGCGTCGGGAGCAGGCTCACGGCGTCGTCGTGGCCCTGGACCAGGAGCTCGGCCATGCCCGCCGTGCCGCCGAGGTTGCCGTCGATCTGGAACACCCAGCCCTCCGGCAGCCATTCGGCCGGGTGCAGGTCGAGCAGCGACGCCGAGCTGAGGTCCTCGATCAGGATCGCGAGCGACCGCTCCGCGAGCGCCGGGTCACGCAGGCGTGCGGCGAGGCACAGGATCCAGGCCTGGCTCCAGCCCGTGTAGCCGGACCCCTGGTCGAGCCGGAGCGTCAGGGCCGCACGCGCGGCCTCGAAGTGCTCGGGCGTGCGGGTCTCGGTGATGCGGGTGCCCGGGTACAGGCCGTACAGGTGCGACAGGTGGCGGTGACCCGGCTCGCCCGGTACGCGCTCCGTCATGTACTCGAGCAGGTCCCCGCCCGGGCCGACCTGGACGGGGCGCAGCCGCTCCAGGGCGTCGCGGGCCCGGGCGGCGAGGTCGTCGTCCGACGGCGAGCCGGGCCCCGTCTGGGCGCCGTGCTCGACGAGGGCGAGGTAGCGGCCGAGCACCTCGGCGGCGAGCTCCTGGTCCATGGCGCAGCCGGCGTCGACCGCGTAGGCCCGCCCGTCGACGACGAACGTGTGCTCCGGGGACGACGACGGGCTCACGACGAGAGCGCCCTCGCCGTCGGGCACCAGCATGTCGAGCGTGTGCTCGACGGCCGCCCGGTGCACCGGGAGAGCCACGGCGACGTCGGCCGGCGGGTGCGGGCCCGCGCCGAAGTCCAGGTGGTCGCCCAGGTGTGCGGCGAGCCAGGGCAGCGCGGACGGCCAGCTCGACCACATGGGCTCGCCGGCGACGGGCGCGGTGAACTGCCACAGGTCGGTGTTGTGGTGCACCGCCGACCCGCGCGTCCCGTAGAAGTCGCGTGCGGTGCGCCGCCCGGCGTCGGCGAGGTCGGTGACCAGGCCGAACAGGGGCTCCGCGAGGTCGGCCAGGCCGGTGGGCTCGGCCGGCCAGTAGGCCATGGGCAGGTTGACGTTGGTGGTCCAGTCACAGCTCCAGGGCGGCTTCGGGTCGGCGTTCCAGATGCCCTGCAGGTTCAGGGGCTGCGTGCCCGGCCGGGAGCCCGCGATCATCAGGTACCGCCCGAGGTGGAAGTACCGCTCGGCGGCCGCGGCGGCCGGGTCGCCCGAGGCCGAGAGGTCGAGGTCCGCCCGGTCGTAGTACGACTGGTGGTCGAGCTCGTGCTCCGCACGCAGGTCGGCGGTGCTGCGCCGGCGGGCGGCCTCGACGCGGGCCCCGGCCACGGCGGCCAGCGCACCGACGTCGGCGCTCGGCCGCTCCGCCGGACCTCGGAAGCCGGACTCCGCCGCGACGATCAGGCGGGCGCCGTCGGCGGTCCGCTCGACGCAGGCCACGAGGGCGAACCCCATCCCTGCGGGCACCGTCCCCGCGTCGTCCGGGGCGTCGTCGGGGTACCGCACCACCTCGTCGGGCCCCGGGGTGACGAGCACGGGCACGCGGCCGGTCACGACGGTCCACGACGCGCCGTCCCGCACCTCCCGCTGAACGTCAAAGGGATGCTCACCCTCAACCTGGACCGTTGAGTGCTGGCTATTTGTGCCCTCAGGGCCCTCTTCAGGCGCAAATAGCCCGCACTCAACAGCCGTGGCGACAAGGACCGCGGACGGGGCCGAGACGAAGACGTCCAGGCCCGGGTGCGCGTCAGGCGCCGCGTAGCGCACCGAGGCCACGGCGCTGCGCAGGTCCAGGGTGCGCCGGTAGCCGGTGACCTGCTCAGGAACCGGGCCGTACGCCCAGGTCAGACGGGCGAGCGGCTGGTACGACTGGACCCAGCGGTCCGAGAGGTTCGCGCGTGCCAGCCGGTCGGCCTCCGCGTGGTCACCCGCGGCGATCGCCTCGCGCAGCAGCACCACGGTCTTGGGGTCGGGCGGGTCGACGACGGCGGTGGCCGGCCCTCCCGACCACAGGGTGTCGAGGTTGAGGTCGAACACCTCGGAGCCGACGCCGCCCCGCAGCGCTGCCCCGAGGGTGCCGTTGCCCACGAGAAAGCTGTCGATGAACGTGCCGGAGGGCTCGGCCAGCTCGATCAGGTGCCGCCCGACGGCGTCGTCGCTGCTCATGTCGGCAGATCATGCCAGGTCGACCGTGCCGGGTCGCCCGTCCGCACGGCCTACGCCGGCGGGGGCGCCGTGCTCTGGCGGACCAGGAGCGACACGGAGACCACCTCGTGCAGGTCCTCGGCGTCGGCGTCGTCCTCGATCTCCCCGGACCGCACCTGCTGCAGCAGCCGGGCCACCAGCCGCGTGCCGATCTCGTCGAAGTCCTGCGCCACCGTCGTCAGGGGCGGCCACAGGTAACCGGCCAGCAGGACGTCGTCGAACCCGACCACCGAGACGTCGCCCGGCACGGCGCGCCCGGCCTCGTGCAGCGCCCTGAGCACACCTGCGGCCATCTCGTCGTTCGCGCAGAACACGGCGGTGACTTCCGGGTCGGCGGCGAGCCGGCGTCCGGCGTCGTACCCGGAGGCCGCCGTCCAGTCGCCCTCCACGAGCTCGGGAACCGGGCTGCCCGCTGCCACCAGCGTGTCCCGCCAGGCCTCGGCGCGTAGCTGGGCGGGTATCGAGTCCGCGGGCCCCGCGACATGGTGCACGGTGCGATGCCCCAGGTCCAGCAGGTGCTGCGTGGCGCTGCGGGCGCCGTCCCCCTGGTCCGCACCGACGGCGGGGTGGTGACCGACGAACCGTGAGTCCGACACGACGACGGGCAGCCGTGGCGGCAGCGCCAGCGAGTCCGGCGTCGCGGTCTCGGCCCGGATGATCACCAGGCCGTCGATCGCCTGGTGCGAGAGCCGGGTCGCCGCGGCGGAGACGACGTCGGACGACGGGCTCTCGACGTCGATCAGCGTGACCGTGTAGCCCTCTCTGCGGGCCGCCTCGACGACCGCCTCGACCGTCCGGGACTCACCGGTCCGGGCGAGCCGGTGGGCGATCACACCGATCGTCCGGAAGCTGCCGTACCGCAGCGCACGCGCCGCGGTGTTGGGCGCGTAGCCGAGCTGCGCCATCGCCGCGAGCACCTTGTCCCGCGTGACGGGGCGCACGTTGTCCAGCCCCATCGACACGCGTGAAACGGTCTGCGTCGACACACCCGCCAGTGCGGCTACATCGGCCAGGGACGGACCTCTGCCCTCCACGGCATCCACCTCCTCGTGACGCACCGGCGCACCGGCGCGCATTTGACACCTCGGTAACTCACGAGCACCCTAGTCCGGGTCACCATGTTTACGTCAACACGACGCTCATGCTGACCCCACTCGTGAAGGAGCGACCTCTCTTGACCACGCTCGCATCGCCTCCGGCCGTGCCCAAGAACGTGCCCAGGACTTCCGCGCGGACGCGACGCCGCAACCGCTGGACCGGCTGGGGCTTCGTCGGCCCGTTCATGATCGTGTTCGCCCTGGTGTTCCTGGCGCCGATCGTCTACTCCCTGTACCTGAGCCTGTTCCAGACCAAGCTGGTGGGCGGCACGTCGTTCGTCGGGCTCGACAACTACGCCCGGGCGCTCAGCGACCCGCAGTTCTGGGACGGCGTCGGCCGCGTCACGCTGTTCCTCGCGGTCCAGGTGCCCATCATGCTCGGCATCTCGCTGCTCGTCGCCCTCGCGATCGACAGCGGCCGCCTCTACGGGCGCGACTTCTTCCGCCTCACGATCTTCCTGCCGTACGCGGTACCCGGCGTCGTGGCCGCCCTGATGTGGGGCTTCATGTACGGCGACCGGTTCGGCCTGATCGGCAACGTCAACGACCTGCTCGGCACGTCCATCCCGGACCCGCTGGCCTCCGTGCTGGTGCTCCCCGCGATCGGCAACATCGTGACCTGGGAGTTCGTCGGCTACAACATGCTGATATTCTACTCGGCGCTGCGCGTCGTACCGGCCTCCCTCTACGAGGCGGCGGAGATCGACGGTGCGGGCCCGTGGCGGGTCGTCTCCGCGATCAAGCTCCCCGCGATCCGCGGCGCCCTCGTCGTGGCGACCATCTTCTCGATCATCGGCTCGTTCCAGCTCTTCAACGAGCCGAGCATCCTGCAGGCGCTGTCGCCCAACTACATCTCGACGCACTACACCCCCAACCTGTACGCCTACTCGCTGTCCTTCTCCGGCCAGCAGTACAACTACTCGGCCACGGTGGCGATCATCATGGGCGTGCTCACGATGCTCGTGGCCTACGTGGTGCAGCTGCGCGGCATGCGCAAGGAGGCCTGAGCCATGAGCACCAACACCCTGCTGACCGCGCCCACCGTGCGCAAGCCCCGGCCGCGCCCCCGCATCAGGACCCGCCGCAGCTCGCACGCCCGGCCGACGCGCAGCGTCCTGCTCACCGTGCTGACCGCGCTCGTCGGCATCTACGCCCTGATCCCGCTGGTCTGGCTGCTGATCAACGCCACGAAGACGCAGCCGGACCTGTTCAGCTCGTTCGGCCTGTGGTTCAGCGGCGACTTCGCGCTCTGGGACAACCTGGTGGGCGTCGTCACCTACGACGACGGCGTGTTCGGCCGCTGGTTCCTCAACACCCTGATGTACGTGGTGCTGGGCGCTGGCGGCGCCACCCTGCTGGCCCTGCTCGGCGGCTACGGCCTCGCCAAGTTCAGCTTCCCGGGCAAGCGCGCCGTGTTCGCGACCGTGATCGGCGCGGTGGCCGTGCCGGGCACCGCCCTCGCCGTGCCCACGTTCCTCATGTTCGCGAACATGGGCCTGACGAACACGCCCTGGTCGGTGATCATCCCGTCGCTCATCTCGCCGTTCGGGCTCTACCTCATGTGGACGTTCGCCGCCGACGCGGTGCCGGACGAGATCATGGAGGCCGCCCGGATCGACGGCGCCAGCGAGGCCCGCACCTTCTTCCAGGTGGCGCTGCCCATGCTGTCCCCCGGCATCGTGACGGTGCTGCTGTTCACCGTCGTCGCGACCTGGAACAACTACTTCCTCCCGCTGATCATGCTGCGCAACCCGGACTGGTACCCCCTGACCCTGGGCCTGAACGCATGGAACCAGCAGGCGACGACGGCGGGCGGCGAGGCCATCTTCAACCTCGTCATCGCCGGCTCGCTCCTCACGATCCTGCCGCTCATCGCGGTCTTCCTGCTCCTGCAGCGCTACTGGCAGTCGGGTCTCGCCGCCGGCAGCGTCAAGGAGTGAGCACCACCCCGCACGACCACAGAGACCCCGTTCGACTGACGATGATGTGAGAGGAACCACCATGACCATCCGCCACCACCGCGCCGTAGGTGCGCTCGCCGCCGCGAGCGCCCTGGCGCTCACCCTCACCGCGTGCGGTTCCGGGTCCGCCGGCGGCGACGCCCCCGCCGAGGCGGTCTCCGCCGAGGACATCTCCGCGGCGCTCGAGGAGGGCGGCGACCTGCTGGTCTGGGCGTGGGACCCCACGCTGGACCAGGTCATCGAGGACTTCGAGGCCGAGTACCCCAACGTCAACGTCGAGGTCGCGAACGTCGGCACGGGCAACGACCACTACGTGGCGCTGCAGAACGCGATCAGCGCGGGCTCCGGCGTGCCCGACGTCACGCAGATGGAGTACTACGCCCTGCCGCAGTTCTCGATCGGCAAGTCCCTCGCGGACCTCGCGCCCTTCGGCGCGAGCGAGCTGGACTCCACCTTCTCCCCCGGCCCGTGGGACTCGGTGACCGACGGCGACGCCGTGTACGGCCTCCCGACGGACTCCGGCCCCATGGCGCTGTTCTACAACGCGAAGGTCTTCGAGGAGGCGGGGGTCGAGGTTCCCACCACCTGGGACGAGTTCGCTGACGCCGCCAAGAAGATCCACGAGCACGACCCGGACACGTACATCACGTCGGACAGCGGCGACGCCGGGTTCGCGACGTCGATGATCTGGCAGGCCGGCGGCCACCCGTTCAAGGTGGACGGCACGAACGTCACGGTCGACCTGGCCGACGAGGGCTCGGCCAAGTGGGCCGAGACGTGGCAGGGGCTGATCGACGACGGTCTCCTCTCCGACGTCCCCGGCTGGACCGACGAGTGGTTCCAGGGCCTGGGCAACGGCGAGATCGCCGCGCTGGTGACCGGCGCCTGGATGCCGGGGAACCTCGAGTCCGGCTCCGCCGCGGCGTCCGGCGACTGGCGTGTGGCGCCCATGCCGCAGTGGACCGAGGGCGCGAACGAGACCGCCGAGAACGGCGGCTCCGCGCTGTCGATCACCGAGGCGAGCGAGAACAAGGCGCTGGCCTACGGCTTCCTGGAGTACGCGAACGTCGGCGACGGCGTCGCGACGCGCCTCGAGGCCGGCAACTTCCCGGCCACGCTCGCGGACCTCAAGAGCGAGGAGTTCCTCAGCAAGGAGTCCGAGTACTTCGGCGGCCAGAAGATCAACGAGGTGCTGTCGGAGTCGGCCACGAACGTCGTGCCCGGCTGGCAGTACCTGCCGTTCCAGGTCTACGCGAACAGCGTGTTCCCTGACACGGCCGGCCAGGCCTACACCGGCTCGACGAGCCTGCAGGACGGCCTGAACGCCTGGCAGAAGTCGATCGTCAGCTACGGCAACGAGCAGGGCTTCACCGTCAGCGAGTGAGCTGATCCACCCGGCACGCTACCGGTGACGACGGCGGGGGCCACCCC
>NZ_JBHXBG010000052.1:0-31421 GCF_042726755.1 Promicromonospora sp. NPDC060271
GTAGAGCGCCTGTCCGGTCTCCTTGGTTACACCAGGGAGACGCGGACAGGCGCTCTACTTCGCGGACCAGCCGACGACCGGGTCAGGAACGACCAGCCGGGACCGCGATCATGGAACCGGTGTCGGTGGTCGGGACGTCGGTGCTCGGCGCGTACCGGTTCACGGCGCTGACGGGGACGCCGACCCGCTCGGCGACCTCTTCGAGCGAGAGGTTCTGCTCCCACCGGAGCACGCGGATCTCGCTGATCTGCTTCGTGCTGAGCGACGGCGCCGAGCTGCCGACAACGGGCGTCGCCCCGGTGACCGTCGGCATCGCCCCGGTGCTGGGGCGCGTCTCCCAGGCCGTCGCCGGCGTCACGGGCGCGTACTTGCGTTCCAGCTCCACGCGCTCGGTCTCTCCGGTCAGGGCGGGCTCGGAGCGGACCCGCTCGGGCGCCGCGGCCGGCTCGGGTTCGCTGTTGCCGGCCAGGGCAGGCGCGTCGTGCGCGGAGCGGTCGTGCTCGCCCCCGTCGGTCACGGCCAGGCCGAGCTGGACGCCGGCGGGAAGGACCAGCTCGGGCAGGTTCACGCGGGCCGGCGCGCGCTCGGCGGAGACGCGCTCGAGCTCGGTCTGGTCAGGCATCCACTCGCCGGCAAGCGCCGCGGCCTCCTGGACGACGTCGCGGATCGTGCGCTCCGACTCCAGGTGCGGGCGGGTCACCTCCGCGGTGACACCGGCGGGCACGTGGCGGTGGACCCGGGTCACCGCGGCGTTCACGTCCGCGATGCGTGCGTCGCGCTCCTCCTCGGGGGCGATCTGCGCCAGCCGCACCGCGTCGAGCATGTCCAGCACGGCCGTCTCACGGTCGAGCTCGATCTTCGCCAGCCGGTCGAGGTTGCGCGCACTCGACGCCGACTGGAAGAACAGGTGCACCGCGACGGCCGCGAGGACGGGGGCGACGGCGCGGGAGATGGCGAAGATGCCCTCGCCGAGCAGCCAGCCGTGCCACGCGGCGAGCGCGCCGGACAGCACGCCGACGATGATCGCACCGCCGAGCCACCGCCCGTGCCCCGTCGGCTCACGGCCGCTCTCGAGCGCGCGGTCGGCCCGACGTCGTCCCTCCCAGGCCAGACCGATCACCAGCGCCTCGTAGGCGATACCAAGCGCGTAGCCGAGCTCGGGCCCCTCATAGGCGGCGATGGTGTGTGACATGCCGATGTAGGCCCAGGCCGAGAGGCCGAAGGCCCCGAGGAAGAACCCTGGGTTCCTGCGTATGTCGGCGATGACCGCAGGAACGCGTCGGGGGCGTTTCTCCGATGCCATGATGGGTGTATCCCTTTCCGTCGGTACGGGTCGGTGATGCGGTACTGCCGGGACGCGTGGTCGAACCCGACTGAAGAAGACATGGTGCAAGGCTGATCTTGGACCATGTTGGGCCCTTTGTGCTCTTTACGAGCAAGATTTAGCCTCAGTTGCCCCGGTAGGTCACCGCCGAGGCGGGTGTTTCACCCACACCCTTCGTCAGCCGCCGCTGACGCTCAGCTCGGCCTCGCGCAGCTTCGCCTCGAACTCCTCGGACAGGTCGCGGGAGTCGAGCCAGCCGTACGGCAGGTGCGGCGTCTTCGGCGAACCGGCACGGCCGCGCGGCCCCTCGGCGTCGTCCCCGGGGTACGGGGCGTCGAGGTCCAGGGCGTCCAGCCGCTCGCGCAGCTCGGCGAGGGTGTCGATCAGGGCGAGCTCGTGCCGCCTCTCGCCGCCGACCGCGTAGCCCTTGAGGTACCAGGCCATGTGCTTGCGCAGGTCGCGCATGGCCTTGCCCTCGTCGCCGTCGAAGTACTCGATCATGAGCTCGCCGTGCCGGTAGATCGTCTCGGCGACCTCGCGCAGGCCCGGCCGGACCCGCAGGCCGGAGCCGTTGAAGGCGGCGGCCAGGTCGGCGAACAGCCACGGCCGCCCCTGGCAGCCCCTGCCGACGACGACGCCGTCGGCGCCCGTCTCCTCGACCATGCGCAGGGCGTCCTCCGCGGACCAGATGTCGCCGTTGCCCAGCACCGGGATCGTCCGCACGGCCTCCTTGAGGCGTGCGATGGCCTCCCACTCGGCCTGCCCGGAGTAGTGCTGCGCGGCGGTACGGGCGTGCAGCGCGACGGCGGCGACGCCGAGCGACTCCGCGATCCGGCCGGCCTCGAGGTAGGTCAGGTGGTCGTCGTCGATGCCCTTGCGCATCTTGATGGTGACGGGCACGCCGTACGGCTCGGCGGCGTCGACGGCCGCCTGCACGATGTCGGTGAAGAGCTGCCGCTTCCAGGGCAGCGCGGCTCCGCCGCCCTTGCGGGTCACCTTGGGCACCGGGCAGCCGAAGTTCAGGTCGACGTGGTCGGCGCGGTCCTCGCCCGCGATGATCTTCACCGCGGCGCCGACCGTTGCCGGGTCCACGCCGTACACCTGGGCGGAACGGGGCTGCTCGTCCTCGCCGAACGTCACGATCCGCAGCGCCTCGACGTTGCGCTCCACCAGCGCACGGCTCGTCACCATCTCTGCGACGTACAGGCCCGGGTCGAACCCTGTCGACCGCCCCGCCTCACGGCACAGCGTGCGGAAGGCGCGGTTCGTCACCCCTGCCATGGGCGCGAGCACCACCGGCGTGGCGACGGTGATGGGCCCGATCTGCAGGGGCTTGAGCAGGGCGGTGGGCGTGTCGAGGGCGGAGGTCACGGTGCCATTGTTCCACCGCTCGCCGCTGGCACGGCCGGTTGTGGCGGCTCTCACGGTCGTTCGTGTCCCGCGGACGACCATGCGGCCGCTGCCGACCGGGGATTTCACATGGCAGCAGACGCCTGGTCGTTTTGCGACGTCGTGGAGGGTATCGCCCGGTTCCGTCGGCGCAGGATCTTTTGCCGATCCTCGCGGGCCTGTCTGTAATGGATCTGCCGGAGCATCGAGGGGCGCGAGGCCACCGGACACGTGGACCGTGCCACCTGGCCGCGTCCGACCGTCATGGGGGTCTCGCGATGCAGACTGAGGACCGCACACAGGAACGCACGGCGAAGATCAGCGTCGGCACGCTCACCGCGATGGTGGTCGGCTCGATGGTGGGCGCGGGCGTCTTCTCGCTGCCGAGCCGGTTCGCCGGCGAGACCGGGGTGCTCGGAGCCCTCATCTCGTGGACGATCGCGGGCAGCGGCATGCTCATGCTCGCCTTCGTGTTCCAGCGGCTCGCGATGCGCAAGCCCGACCTCGACTCGGGCGTCTACGCCTACGCGAAGGCCGGTTTCGGCGAGTACCTCGGCTTCTTCTCCGCGTTCGGGTACTGGGCCAGCGCGTGCGTCGGCAACGTCACCTACTGGATCCTCATCATGTCGACCGTCGGCGCGATCCTGCCCGTGCTCGGCGAGGGCGACACCCCCGTCGCGTTCCTCGTGTCCTCGGCCTGCGTCTGGCTGTTCTACCTGCTGGTGCGCCGCGGCGTGAAGGAGGCGGCGGCGATCAACCGCATCGTCACGGTCGCCAAGGTGCTGCCGATCATCACGTTCGTGCTCATCGCCGTGTTCCTGCTGGACCCGCAGGTGCTCATGGACAACTTCGAGGGCTACGGCATCACCGGCCCGCTGTTCGACCAGGTGCGCGGCACCATGCTCGCGACGGTCTTCGTCTTCCTCGGGGTGGAGGGTGCCAGCGTCTACTCGCGGCACGCGCGGCGCCGGGAGGACGTCGGCCGGGCGACCGTCCTCGGTTTCCTCATGGTGCTCGCGATCTTCGCCTCGGTGACGATCGTGTCCTACGGCATCCTGCCGATGGCGGAGCTCGCCGAGCTGCGCCAGCCGTCCATGGCGGGCGTGCTGGAGGCGGCAGTGGGCGGCTGGGGCGCCGTCTTCGTCAGCGTCGGCCTGATCGTCTCGGTGCTGGGCGCCTACCTGGCCTGGACGCTCATGTCGTCCGAGGTGCTGTACGTGGCGGCGAAGGACCGGGACATGCCGAGGTTCCTCGCCCGGTCGGACGCGAACGACGTGCCCCGGGCGGCGCTCCTGCTGACCACCGCGCTCATCCAGGTGGTCCTGTTCGTCACCCTGCTGTCCGACGACGCGTTCACGTTCGCGCTCGACCTCACCAGCGCGCTCTCGCTGATCCCGTTCCTGCTCGCCGCGGGCTACGCGCTCAAGCTGGCCATGGGCCGCGGCGGCCCGGCGGCCGGGAGCCCCACAACGCGCGACCTGGTCATCGCGGCGCTCGCCGTCCTGTACACGGCGTTCCTGCTCTTCGCGGCCGGGCTGACGTTCGTGCTGCTGTCGTTCGTGATCTACGCCCCGGCGACGATCCTCTTCGTGATGACCCGCCGCGAGCAGGGCCGGCGGGTGTTCAGCCAGGGTGAGCTGGTGATCTTCGTCGTCTCCGTGGTCGGCGCGGTGGCCGGCGTCGTCGCGCTCGCAACGGGCGTGATCTCCATCTAGGGAGCGATCTCCATCTAGGGAAGGCACACGATGACCATCCACAGCGGCGACACACCACAACCCTGGGCGTCACTGCCCGCTGACGCGCTACCCGACGCGGCACGATCCTCCGAACGGCAATCCTCCGAACGGCAATCCGCCGAACCACGACCCTCGGCAGCCTACGGGGTGCACTCCGAGGTGGGCCGCCTCCGCAAGGTGCTCGTCTGCCGGCCCGGCCTCGCCCACCGGCGGCTCACCCCGACCACCTCGGACGACCTGCTCTTCGACGACGTGCTCTGGGTGGACCGGGCGATCGAGCACCACGCGGGGTTCGTCGCGGACCTGCGGTCCCGCGGCGTCGACGTCGTCGAGCTGCACGACGTGCTCGCCGAGACCGTGCGGGTGCCCGGGGCGCGGGACTGGCTGCTGGACCGCAAGATCGTCCCCGGCATCGTCGGGCCGGGGCTGATCGACGCGACCCGCGACTTCCTCGAGGACCTGGTCGCGGAGCAGCTCGCCGAGTACCTGATCGGTGGGCTCGCGACGCACGACGTGCCCGACCTGCCGGCGTCGTACCGCTCCCTGGCCGAGTACACGGCCGACTCGCGCGAGTACCTCATGGCCCCGGTGCCCAACACGCTGTTCACACGCGACACCACCTGCTGGCTCTACGGCGGGGTCACGCTCAACCCGCTGTACTGGCCCGCGCGGCACGACGAGACGCTGCTGATGAAGGCCGTCTACGAGTTCCACCCGGACTTCGTCGGGTCGACGGTCTGGTGGGGCGACCCCGAGACCGACCACCAGCGGGCGACGCTCGAGGGCGGGGACGTCATGCCCGTGGGCAACGGGACCGTGCTCGTCGGCATGAGCGAGCGCACGTCACGGCAGGCGATCACCCAGCTCGCGGCGGCCCTGTTCGAGGGCGGCGCGGCCGAGCGCGTGGTCGTGGCCGGCATGCCCAAGCTGCGCGCCGCGATGCACCTGGACACCGTCATGACGTTCGCCGACGTCGACACGGTGACCGTCTACCCGCGCATCGTGGGCTCCATCCACCCCTTCGTGCTGCGGCCGGGGACGGCCGGCGACGTGTCGGTCACCGACGAGGGCGGCACGACGTTCCTCGAGGTCGTCGCCCGGGAGACCGGGCTGGGCTCGCTGCAGGTCATCGAGACCGGCGGTGACGTCTACGAGTCCGAGCGGCAGCAGTGGGACAGCGGCAACAACGCGGTGGCGGTCGAGCCGGGCGTCGTCTACACGTACGACCGGAACACCACCACGAACGACCTCCTGCGCAAGGCAGGCGTCGAGGTGATCGAGATCGCCGGCGCGGAGCTGGGCCGCGGCCGCGGTGGTGGGCACTGCATGACCTGCCCGATCATCCGCGATCCCGTCACCTGACCGTGCCGGCCGCGCGTGCCGGCCGCGCATGCCCTCCACGCGTCCGGCGCGCCGCGTTCGCCCATCCGCGCGATGTCGGGGCAAGATACGGCCTGACCTGGCGTTTGGCCATGGGGAGTTCAATCGTGGACGGACTTCACCCACCGGGATACGGTTCGGCTGCGGTGGGTTGCACATTGTTCTGACAAATTTTGGCTAAGGAGTGCGCATGACCGGCCGGATTCTTGAGCTCGACGCGAAGCAGTGGTCCGCGGTGCGGGCCGAGGCGCTGGAGGGCGGCGGTGTGACCGCCGTCGGTACGGCGCTCGCGGAGCACCTCGGCGCGCCCGTGCGCGCGACGCTGGTCTCGACGTCCGGCTCGACCGGCACCGTGACCCGGCTGACCATGGTCGGGGACCGGGTGCTGCTGGTGATGCAGGTCATCGCCGAGCGGGGCGGGGAGACGGTCCTCGCGGCGGGTGCGGAGCTCCGGTTCGCCACGGCCGACGAGCTGTGGCCCGCGCTGACCCCTGCCCTGCCGCCCTTCGAGGCGCTGCGGGCCCCGGCGTCCGCCGTGCCGGGTGCTCTGGGCGGGACGACGTCGTCCGCGCCGGCGGGAGACCGGGCGGAGCTCGTGCGCCTGCTCGATGACGAGCAGGCGAACCTCCAGGTCACCGTCGAAGCGTGGCGTGAGGGCGACACACCCGTGAAGGTGTGGCCGCGCCTGTGGTCGGTGGTGGACGGAAAGCTGCTGGACGTGCGCACGGACGACGGCGCGCCGGCACCCGTCGAGCGGCCGGCCGGGTCGGTCGCAGCCGAGCTGCAGTGGGCCCTCGTCGGCGCGATGGACGTGGCGACGCGTGAGACCGACGCGCCGAGCGGGGCCGACGGCTCCGGTGCGGGCGCAGGCGCATGACGCAGGAGGTGTGGGGCCAGGACATCGAGCAGGTCCGGGCGCTCGCCGGCCTCTTCGAGTCGAAGGCCGACGAGCTGGAATCCTCTCAGCAGCAGGTGACCAACGCGGTGTTCTCGTTCGAGGGCTATGGCGCGAATGTCGACCAGCTGCGGGCCGAGTGGTCCGATCACCTGGCGCCCTCGCTCAGCACCATCGCGGAGGCCCTGCGGTCCGCGGGCGACAAGGCGACCCGGAACGCCGACGAGCAGGAAGGCACGTCCGACTCCTACGACGGCTCCGGGGGCAACCCGTTCGCCGGAGTCTCGACCCAGGGGTCGTCCGACAACGGCGATGACGACGGCGGTCCGCTGGACTGGCTGGGAGACAAGGCCGGGGATCTCTGGGACGCGGGCGGGGACGCGCTCGACTGGGCCGGCGACAAGGCCGGCGACCTCTGGGACGCCGGGACGGACGCGGTCGGGAACGTCTGGGATGCCGGCACGAACCTGGTCGGGAACATCTGGGATGCCGGCACGAACCTCGCCGGGAACATCTGGGATGCCGGCACCAACCTCGCGGGGAACATCTGGGACGCCGGTACCAACCTCGCCGGCAAGCTGTGGGACGCCGGCTCGAACGCGGTCGACTGGCTCGGCGACCGGGGCTCGGACGCGCTGGACTGGATCGGGGACCGCGCGAGCGCGATCGGCGGGGCGTTCGAGAACGTCGGTGACTCCGGTCTGCAGCTCTGGGACGCGACCGGCGGAGCGATCCTGGACGGCGAGTGGCCACGGACCACGGAGGTGCTCGCCTCCACGATCCGGCTCGCCGGCGCGACGGTCGGCGCGGGACTCACCGCAGGCTCCCTCGGGATGTTCGACCCCAAGGTCTTCGACGACGGCGAGGCATACGCGGGCGACCCGCAGGACGTCCTCAGCCCGCGAAACCCGTCGAGCGTCGCGGACATCGCCCGTACCGTCACCGACGCCTACGGGACGGACGGCAACGTCCGCGTCACCACGGTCGAGGGGCCGGACGGCCCCCGAGTCATCGTGAGCGTCCCCGGAACCGAGGCCTGGAACCCCTCTGCCGGCGACAACCCGATGGACCTGACCGGCAACCTCGTGACCGCGGGCGGCAGCCGGTCGACCATGAGCGAAGCCGTCATCCTCGCGATGGAGAACGCGAACATCCCGCCCGGCGCGGAGGTCATGCTGGTCGGGCACTCCCAGGGCGGCATGACCGTCGCCGACCTGACGTCCGACTCGGCGTTCGTGGACAAGTACAACGTCACGCACGCGATGACCTACGGTTCGCCCATCGACAGCGCCCACATCGATCCGTCGGTGAACGTGCTGGAGATGCAGCACCAGCACGACGTCGTCCCGCGGCTCGACCTCGGCGACTCCCGGTTCCCGTTCCTGCCCGGTGGGCAGAACGAGAGCGGCAACCACACGAGCGTCACGTTCGACGACCCTGGTTCGGCGTTCAACGCGATAGCCAACCATGACCACGCGAACGCCTACCCGACCTCCATGGAGAACAGCACCGACCCGGGCTACCTCGCCTACCAGGAGTCGCTCCGCCAGAGCGGGTTCCTGAGCGACGGGTCGAACGCGTCGGTGTCCGCACAGGACATCCACGTCGGCCGGAAGAACTGATGGGCAAAGGGTGGGAGCGCCGCCGACGTCGGCTGGTGAACCGGCTCTCCGAGGCCGGACCGGTCGGCGGAGGTATCGCCGCGCTGCTCAGCCTGGGCAAGGCGAAGAACACCGACTGCGCGGACGTGTTCACCCGGACGTCGCTCGCGGTCGACGGTGTGGTGTCCGCCGAGTTCGAGTGCAGCGACATGTTCGGTGGTGGCTGGCAGCGGGGCAAGGTGGTCCTGAGGGCATCGTCACGCGATGAGGCGATCCGGATCGTCGACACGCTGCTACGGGCGTTCGCCACCGAGCCGCGCCTCGAGTCGCGGTGGTCGACACCGCAGGAGTACTGGAACGAGGACCGGTCGATCGGCGTCGGTCCCAACGATCTCGGCTTCAACGGCCCGCCGAACGTCGGCGAGGTGCGCGAGCACTACGGCCTGAGCCCTACGGAAGGACCGACCACGTGAAACGACGGGTGCGAGAGCGGCTGCTGCCGGCCATCGGGGCGGTCGCGCTGCTGCTGTCCGTCTCGGCATGTTCGTCCGGTGCCGCCGAGTGCGAGGAGGCGTTCGCCGCGGCGGCCACGTCGGTACCCGGCGTGGTCTCTGCGAAGTGGGACTGCAGCGAGCAGTTCGGTGGTGGCTGGCAGCGGGCTGACGTGGTGATCGACGCGACGAGCAAGGAAGAGGCCGTCGCCGTCATGGACGAGGTGTTGCGCGCCATCGCGGCGGCCCCCGACCTCGAGGACACCTGGTCGACCCCGCAGGAGTACTGGAACGAGGACCGGTCGGTCGGCGTCGGTCCCAACGAGCTCGGCTTCAACGGCCCGCCGAACGTCGGCGAGGTCCGCGAGCACTATGGCATCACACCGGGCTGATCCGCCCGGCTGATCCGCTCGGTGGTCGAGCTTGTCGAGACTCGACAGGCTCGACCACCGGAAGGCGAGCTTCGCTCAGGCGCGCAGCCACACCGTCGTGTCCGACGGCACGGCCCGCGCGCCGTCCGACGTCGTGAGATCGCCCGACGCCACCAGCACCTCCGCCTCGGCGGGCAGCGTGAGCGCCGCCCCGCCCAGGTTGCTGAGCACCACGACGCCGGACACCTGGAAGGCGACGACGTCAGGGGACGCGGCCAGCGCGTCGACCCAGGCGAGCCCCGCCGTGCCGATCTTCTCGGCGCGGCGGAGCCGGAGCGCCGTCCGGTACATCTCGTAGGTGGACCCCGTGACGCCGTACTGCCGGTCGGCGGCGAGGTCGGCGTAGACATCGGGCTGGGGCAGCCAGGTCCGGCCGGTGGGGCCGAACCCGTTGCCCGGCGCGCCGCCGACCCACGGCAGCGGCACACGGCAGCCGTCCCGGCCCGGCTCGGCGCCGCCGGTCCGGAAGAAGGACGGGTCCTGGCGCACCTCGGCGGGCAGCGCGGTGTGGTCCGGCAGGCCCAGCTCCTCGCCCTGGTACAGGTACGCGGAGCCCGGCAGGCCGAGCATCAGCAGCGTCGCGGCGCGGGCCCGGCGCAGGCCGAGCTCGGCGTCGGGCTGCGGGTCGGTCGCGGCGATGCCGTTGAGCTGGCGGCCGCCGATCTCGGCCAGGCCGAAGCGTGAGGCGTGCCGCACGACGTCGTGGTTGGACAGCACCCACGTGGTAGGGGCGCCGACGGCGTCCATGGTGCCGAGCGACACGTCGACGACCGTGCGCATCTTCGCCGCGTCCCACGGGGCGGTGAGGAACGAGAAGTTGAACGCCTGGTGCATCTCGTCGGGCCGCACGTAGCGGGCCAGGCGGCTCAGCGGCTCCACCCAGGCCTCGGCCACGAGGCAGCGGTCACCCGGGTACTCGGCGAGGACGCGGTGCCAGGAGCGGTAGATCTCGTGCACGCCGTCCTGGTCGAACATCGGGCCCTGGTTGCCTGCGCCCGTCGAGCCGTCATCCGGCTCCGCGGCGTCCGCCGTCGGCCCGTCGACGGTGCCCTCGACCATGGCGGCCTTGCCGTCCCAGTCCGGCAGGCCGGGCGCCTTGACCATGCCGTGCGCGACGTCGACGCGGAACCCGTCGACGCCCCGGTCGAGCCAGAACCGCAGCACCTCCTCGAGCTCGGCACGGACCTCGGAGTTCTCCCAGTTCAGGTCCGGCTGGGAGGTGTCGAACAGGTGCAGGTACCACTGCGGGCCGAGAGGGCCGTCGTCTTCGCGAGGGGCCAGGCGGGTCCAGGCCGGGCCGCCGAAGATCGACTGCCAGTTGTTCGGCGGCTCGTCCCCGGCCGGGCCGCGGCCGTCGCGGAACATGTAGCGCTCGCGCGCCGCCGAGCCGGGCGCAGCGGCCAGCGCCTCCTGGAACCAGACGTGCTGGTCGGAGGAGTGGTTGGGCACCAGGTCCACGATGACCCGCAGATCCCGCTCGTGGGCTCCGGCGAGCATCTCGTCGAAGTCCGCGAGCGTGCCGAAGAGCGGGTCGATGTCGCGGTAGTCGGCGACGTCGTAGCCCGCGTCCTTCTGGGGGGAGCGGTAGAAGGGGCTCAGCCAGACGGCGTCGACCCCGAGCTGCTTGAGGTGGTCAAGCTTGGCGGTGACGCCCGGCAGGTCGCCGATCCCGTCGCCGTTGCCGTCCGCGAACGAGCGCGGGTACACCTGGTAGATCACCGCGTCGCGCCACCACTCGCCGCTTGCGGCGGGTGTGTGGACGAGGGTCCCGGCGGTGAGGTCGTCGATGGTCAGCGGGGGAGTGCGGGTCACGTGGCGCGTCCTCGAAATCGGGGGTATGTCGGATGTAACGCTTGCAGCAAGCGTACGGGAGAATCAACCCCCTCCGACCACGCCCACAGCGAACCTCAGGCGCGCGGAGCCGCGCCCGTCGAGCCCCGCACCACCAGCTCCGGCGTGAAGAGGAGCTCCGAGCGGGGGGCGCGCTCCCCGTGGATCTCGGTGAGCAGCGCGCTGACGGCGGCGTGCGCCATGTCGGCGACCGGCTGGCGCACGGTCGTCAGCGGCGGGTCGGTGAACGCGACCAGGGGCGAGTCGTCGTACCCCACGACGCTGACGTCGTCGGGCACGGAGAGGCCGCGCGAGTGGGCGGCCCGGATGGCGCCGAGCGCCATCAGGTCGGATCCGCAGACGACGGCGGTGTGGCCGCTGTCGAACAGGTCGCCGGCCGCCGCCTGGCCGCCCTCCAGCGTGTAGAGGGTCAGCGCCACGTGCTCACGCGCCTCCTGCTCCGTGGTCGCGAGGCCGTGCCGCACGAGCTGTGCGGCGAACGCCTCGATCTTGCGCCTGGCCGGCACGAACCGGTCGGGGCCGATCGCCATGCCGATGCTGCGGTGGCCCAGCGCCACCAGGTGGCGGACGGAGAGCTCGACGCTGGCGGCGTCGTCGGGCGAGACGAATGGGGCGTCGATGCCCGCCGCGTACCCGTTGATCAGCACGATCGGCAGGCCACGCCCGCGCAGCCGCTGGTAACGCTCGGTGGAAGCCCGCGTGTCGGCGTGCTTGCCGGACACGAAGACGATGCCGTCCACCGCGTGGTCGATCAGGGTCTCGACGTACTCGTCCTCGGTGGTGCCGCCCGGCGACTGCGTGCACAGCAGCGGCGTGTAGCCGCGCGAGGCGAGCTGCGACTCGATGGCCTGCGCGAACGCGGGGAACACCGGGTTGGACAGCTCGGGGACCACGAGGCCGATGAGCCCGGCGGGCCGCGCGCGCAGCGCGGAGGGGCGCTCGTACCCCAGCACGTCGAGGGCGGCGAGCACCGCCTGCCGGGTCTCGCCGGCCACGCCGGGCTTGCCGTTGAGCACGCGCGACACGGTCGCGGTGGAGACCCCAGCCTGCTCGGCGAGGTCGGTCAGTCGGGTGCGCACGCCTGGCAGCCTAAGTGACATGCGCCTCCTTCGGGCTGAGTGATCGCGCCGGTGTCGGGAACGGACTGCAAGCGTTGCTGAAACTTTATCGCAACGCCTTGCAAGACTGTCCAGTCCGGCCTTACGGTTCGTGACATCCAAACCAGGCCCGACGCCGGGCCGCGAACCACGGGAGTGACGATGCGACGGAGCATCCTGACCGCCGCTGCGCTGACCGCGACGCTGGCGCTGGCCGCCTGCTCGGGCGGCGCAGAGGAACCAGCGGGCGAGGAGTCGTCCGCGGCACCGGACGGGACGGGAGCCACCCTGACCGTCTGGGTCGACGAGACCCGCCAGGCCGCCGTCGAGGACGCGGCCGCCGGCTTCGAGGAGTCAACGGGCGCCGAGGTGGAGGTGGTGCTGAAGAACTTCGAGGACATCCGCCCCGACTTCCTGGCCCAGGTGCCGACGGGCAAGGGCCCGGACATCACGGTCGGCGCGCACGACTGGCTGGGTGAGCTCACGACCAACGGCGTCGTGGCGCCGATCGAGCTCGGTGACACGGCCGATGCCTTCGAGCCGGTCGCCGTCTCGGCCTTCACGCAGGACGGCCAGGTCTACGGCCTGCCCTACGCCGTGGAGAACATCGCGCTCATCCGCAACACGGAGCTCGCCCCTGAGGCGCCCGCCACCTGGGACGACGCGATCGCGGCCGGCAAGGACGCCGGCACGAAGTACCCGCTGCTGATCCAGACCTCCACCGAGGGTGACCCGTACACCTTCTACCCGCTGCAGACATCGTTCGGCGCCCCGGTCTTCGAGCAGAACGCGGACGGCTCGTACAAGCCCGAGCTCGCGCTGGGCGGCGAGGGTGGCACGGCGTTCGCCGAGTGGCTCGCGGAGCAGGGCGAGGCCGGCAACCTGAGCACCGACGTCACGTACGACATCGCGCTGGCGGCCTTCGCCAAGGGTGAGTCGCCGTTCATCGTGGGCGGCCCGTGGATGCTCGAGTCGTTCGGCGACCTCGACCTGGCGATCGACCCGATCCCGAGCGCCGGCGACGAGCCCGCGCAGCCGTTCGTCGGCGTGGCCGGCTTCTACGTGAGCGCGCAGAGCGAGAACGCGCTGCTCGCCAACGACTTCCTGGTCAACCACATGGCCACCCCCGAGGCGCAGCTCGCGCTCTACGAGGCGGGCGACCGTCCGCCGGCCCTCATCGAGGCCGCCGACACCGCCTCCGAGGACCCGATCACCGCGGGCTTCCGTGCGGTCGGCGCCGACGCCGTCCCGATGCCGTCGCTGCCCGAGATGGGCGCCGTGTGGGCGTACTGGGGCGTCACCGAGGCCGCGATCATCTCCGGCAAGTCCGACCCGGCGAAGGCCTGGGACAAGATGGTCGCCGACATCCAGGGCGAGATCGGCTGATGTCGTCGCCTGCGATCCGGGGCTCCGGCCGGACCGGCTGGAGCCCCGGGTTTCTCGTCAAGCTCGCCCTGATCGCGCTGGTCGACGCCCTGGGCGTCTACGCGGTGCTGGCCGCGTGGAGCGCCGGCTCGTGGGGCCTGCTCGCCGCGATGGTGGCGCTGCTGCTCGTGGCGAACTGGGCCTACTTCTCCAAGCGCGCGCTGCCCCTGAAGTACATCCTGCCGGGCCTCGCCTTCCTGCTCGTGTACCAGGTGTACGTCGTTGCCTACACGGGCTACGTCGCGTTCACCAACTACGGCGACGGGCACAACTCCACCAAGGAGCAGGCGATAGAGGCCCTCCTGGTGCAGAACGAGCGCCGGGTGGAGGGTTCGCCGTCGTCACCCCTGACGGTCGTGGCGGACGGCGACACGCTCGGCTTCGCTGTCGTCTCGCCCGAGGGCGTGGTGGAGGCCGGCACGGCCGACGAGCCGCTCGCGGTGGTGGACGGCGCCACCGTGTCGGGCGGCCGGGTCACCGCCCTGCCCGGGTACGAGGTGCTGGAGTACGCCGCGGTGCTGGAACGGCAGCAGGAGGTCACCGACCTGCGGGTACCCGTGTCGGACGACCCGAACGACGGCTCGGTCCGCACCCAGGACGCGCGGACCGGCTACGTCTTCACGTCCACCCTCGAGTACGACCTGGCGTCCGACACCATGACGGACACCACGTCCGGCGTGACATACACGCCGAACGACGACGGCCAGTTCGAGGCCGCCGACGGCACGACCCTGCCCGTGGGCTGGCGCGTGCTGGTGGGGCTGGACAACTTCGTCACGGCGTTCGGCGACGACCGCTACGCCGGGCCGTTCGGCAAGATCCTGCTGTGGACCTTCGCCTTCGCGGTGGTCTCCGTCGCGTCGACGTTCCTGCTCGGCCTGTTCCTCGCGATCGCGTTCAACGACGCGCGCCTGCGCGGCCGCCGGATCTACCGGACGCTCGTGATCCTGCCGTACGCGATCCCGGGGTTCCTCGCGGCCCTGCTGTGGTCCGGGCTGCTGAACCGGTCATACGGGTTCGTCAACGAGGTGCTGCTCGGCGGGGCGCAGATCCCGTGGCTCACCGACCCGGTGCTCGCCAAGCTGGCCGTGCTCGGCGTGAACCTGTGGCTCGGCTTCCCGTACATGTTCCTCATCTGCACGGGCGCCCTGCAGTCGCTGCCGACCGACGTGCTGGAGGCCGCGAAGATCGACGGCGCGGGTCGCTGGCGCACCTGGCGGTCCATCACCCTGCCGCTGCTCCTGGTCGCGACGGCGCCGCTGCTCATCTCGTCGTTCGCGTTCAACTTCAACAACTTCACGCTGATCTACATGCTCACGGGCGGCGGACCCCGCTTCGACGACGCGTCGGTGCCGCTCGGGCACACCGACATCCTGATCTCGATGGTCTACTCCGTCTCCGGGCTCGACGGGACCGCGGCGAAGGACTACGGCCTGGCCAGCGCCCTGTCGATCGTCATCTTCGTGGTGGTCGCCACCATCTCCGCCCTCGCGTTCCGGCGCACCCGCTCGCTCGAGGAGATCGCCTGATGAGCACGACGATTCCGCCGGCCCGCCCCGCGGCGCCGCCCCGCCGGGTCGCGCCGGCCCGCCGCACCACCCCGGCCCGGTGGTTCTCCGACCTCGGCTGGCGCCACCTGGTCGGCGTCCTCGCCGTGGTCTACGCGGGCTTCCCGCTCGTCTACGTCGTCTCGGCCTCGCTGGCCGACGGCGGCACGCTCACCGGCTCGAACGACCTGTTCGCCGCGGTGTCGGGCGCCAACTACGTGGCCCTCGGCGGCACGAAGTTCTGGACCTGGATGGCCAACACCCTCGTGGTGGCGGTCGCCACCGGCGTCGGGACGGTGCTCATGGGCGCGGCGGCGGCCTACGCCTTCTCGCGGTTCCGGTTCAGCGGACGCCGGGTGGGGCTCACGGCCCTGCTGGTGATCCAGATGTTCCCGCAGATGCTCGCCTTCGTGGCGATCTTCCTGCTGCTCATCTCGCTGGGCAACGTCGTGCCCGTGCTGGGCCTGGACTCCAAGCTGTCGCTGATCTGCGTGTACCTCGGCGGCGCGCTCGGGGTGAACACGTTCCTCATGTACGGGTTCTTCAACACCGTGCCGCGCGAGATCGACGAGGCCGCGAAGATCGACGGCGCCTCCCACGCCCAGATCTACTGGACCATCGTGCTGCGCCTGACCGCGCCGATCCTCGCGGTGGTGGGGCTGCTCAGCTTCATCAGCACGTTCGGCGAGTTCATCATCGCGCGCGTGCTGCTGCAGTCGGAGGAGAACTGGACGCTCGCCGTCGGCCTCTACGGCTGGGTCTCCTCGCTGCAGGACGCCAACTGGGGCCTGTTCACCGCGGGCGCCGTCGTCTCGGCGGTGCCGGTGCTCGCGCTGTTCCTGTTCCTGCAGAAATACATAGTGGGCGGCCTGACGGCGGGCTCGGTCAAGGGCTGAGCGGTCCCGTCCTACGCGGCCGGGGTCACCAGCCGCCGGTGCAGCGCGATCGCGGACAGGTCCGTCAGGGACGCGACCTGGTCCACCACCACGCGCAGGCGGGCGGCGTCGTCGGGCGCCGCCCGCCAGTCCGCGGCGAGCGGCGGTTCCAGCTCGTCCGGCCCGCGGTCGGCCAGCACACGCACCAGGTCGGTCAGGATCTCCCGCTCCCGCAGGTAGCGGGGCTCCTGGCCGCGCGGGGCCATCACGTAGGCCACCGCGATGCCCTTGAGCGCGAGGATCTCGTGCTCCGTCTCGTCGGGCACCACGAGCCGCGCGGCGTACCGCGTCAGCGCCCCGTCGCCGTACTCGGCGCGCGTCGCGTCGATCGCCGCGCCGATGAACCGGCCGATGAGCTGGCTCGTCATGTCCTTGAGCGAGGCCAGCGAGCCGCGCGACCCGTCGAAGGCCCGCACCAGGTGGCCCTCGCCGCGCAGGTACTCCTGCAGCCGCCCGATGGCGGCGTCGATCGCGTCGGCCCGGTACCACTCGCCGTACCAGGACCGCACGTACTCGGCCACGCGCGCCCGCTCCTCGGCGTCCGCCATGAGGTCCAGGTCGATGCGGCCGGCCACGACGCCGTCCTCGACGTCGTGCACGGAGTAGCTGATGTCGTCGGCGAGGTCCATGACCTGCGCCTCCAGGCACTTCACGCCGTCGGGCGCGTCCTTGCGGAGCCAGGTGAAGACGGGGAGGTCGTCCTCGTAGACGCCGAACTTCCGGCTGGCGGTGCCGTCGGGCCGGGCGGGGCCGGCGCCGTAGGCCCACGGATACTTGACGCTCGCGTCGAGGCTGGCGCGGGTCAGGTTGAGGCCCGCGGGGACGCCGTCGAACCCGATCACCTTGGGCTCCAGCCGGGTGAGCAGCCGCAGGGTCTGGGCGTTGCCCTCGAAGCCGCCGATCGGCTCGGCGATCTCGGCCAGCGCCGTCTCGCCGTTGTGGCCGAACGGCGGGTGCCCGAGGTCGTGGGTGAGGCAGGCGGTGTCGACGACGTCGGGGTCGCAGCCGAGCGAGCGGCCCATGCCGCGGCCCACCTGGGCGACCTCGAGGGAGTGGGTCAGCCGGGTGCGCACGAAGTCGTCGTGCCCCGCGCCGAGCACCTGGGTCTTGGCGCCCAGGCGGCGCAGCGCGGAGGAGTGGACCACGCGCCCGCGGTCACGTTCGAACGGGGTCCGGGCCTGCGACTTGGGCGGTTCGGTCACCCAGCGCTCGACGTCCTGCGCGCTGTACGACGGCGGGATGCTCTTCCCGAGGGCTTGCTCCACGCTTGCACTCTAGTCACGCCGGCCGGCATCCCCGGAATCCGGGCCTGCGGGCGGTTGTACGGGTGCCTGTGCCGGGCGCTGCGCCGGCTGTCGCGGAGGCGGGCGCTCGGCCCTGCCTCCGCCGCCGCGGTGCTACCCGCCGGCTACTTGTTGTTGCTGTACCAGCTCAGGCCGCCGGGCAGGTTGATCGAGTGCTTCTTCGTCTTGGAGTTCCAGGTCCAGGGACCGATCTTGAAGCTCATGGACGACAAGCCCCTCTGGGTGATGTTGAACTTGAGCGGGCCGAGCGCCAGCCGCTTGCGATACCGGATTCCCATGATCCTGACTTACCTCCTCGGGTCGGACAAAGGGTACCGAACTACACCACCCCGGCAAACCAACTCAACCCTCAGTCCCCCGTTGAGTGCTGGGTATTTGTGGCCCACGAGGGCAGGATCGCGCAAATAGCCAGCACTCAACGAGGTGGGGGTCAGTTGCCTTCCGCTGCCCAGGCGTCGCTCGCGCGCTGGACGTCCTGCGGGGTCACCGAGTCGGCGACCGTGACGAAGTACCAGCGGTGGCCGAACGGGCAGCGGACCGCCGCCTGCCGGAACCCCTCGAACCAGTCGGCCGGCTCGGTCAGGCTGCTCGCGCCCGCCGCGATCGCCCGCGCGTAGGCGGCGTCGGTGTCCTCCACCGGGATGGTGAAGCTCGCGTGCGTGGGCGCGCCGGGCTCGGGGGCCGCCGAGTCCGGCGGGAACGCGGCGGCGACGGTGAACGTCGACTCGCCCGCGGCGGACCGCAGGACCAGGTCGGAGTGGATCACGGCGTCGCCGGCCGTGATCACGTCGAGGGTCTCGGCGCCGAGCGCGGCCTCGTAGAAGTCGATGGCCGCACGGGCGTCGCTCACGGCGATGTTGGGGTGCAGGGCTGAGTTCTTCATGCGCCCGATGCTTCCGTGGCCCGCCTGTGCCAGTCTTGGAAGAATGCGACAGCTGTTCGACGACGACCCCGCCGTCACGCAGGCGCTCGAGGCCGGGCCGACGCTCGGCATCGTGAACCCCGCCGGGGCGCGCGACCGGTTCACGCTCGCGCGCGTCGCGCCGGCCGCGGACCTGGGCGATCTCGTCGACTGGCACTGGGTCATCACCTGGGACCTGCCGCCCGGCGCCACCTTCACGCAGGCCGTGGTGCCCCACCCGGTCGGCCAGGTCGTCGCGGAGGAGAGCGGGTTTCTCGTCTATGCGATGCCCTCGGCCGCCGTAGACCGGCGCACCCTGTCCGGCTCGGGCGGCGTGGTCGGCACCAAGCTGCGCCCAGGCGGCTACCGCGCGCTGCTCGGGCTCACGCATCCGGGCGAGCGGGGCGCCGTCGGCCCGGCGGACCTGCTCGGCCCGACGGCGGACCGGGCCGGCGCCGAGGCCATCGGCCAGGCCAGGGACGGCCGCCCCGATGCCGCCGTCCGGACCGTCACCCCGCTGCTCCGGGCCGCCGCCGAGCGCACCAGGACACCGCGCTCCACCGCCGCGTTGGCGGCGCTCCGCGAGGCCTTCGCTGTCATCGCCGACGCGGTGCCCGGGACGACCGTCGCCACGCTCGCGGCACGGCTCGGCACGACCCCGCGCTCGCTGCAGCGCCTGTTCGCCGACTGGGTGGGGGTGAGCCCCAAGTGGGTGCTTCAGCGGCACCGGGTGCACCTCGCCGCCGAGCTGCTGGGCCGCGATCCGGCGCTGGACCTGGCGGGGCTCGCTGCCGCCGTCGGCTACTACGACCAGGCGCACTTCACGGGGGACTTCGTGCGGGCGGTGGGGGTGGCGCCGGGCGAGTACGCGCGGACGTGCGCGGCGGCCCTGGCCTCCGGTGTCGGTGGGCGAGCATAGACTTCGGAGCGTGGCCGGGCTGATCAGACGCGAGGACGTGGACCAGGTCCGCGAGCGTGCGCGGATCGACGAGATCGTCTCGGCGCACGTGACCCTCAAGCCCGCCGGGGTCGGCGCGCTGGTGGGCCTGTGCCCCTTCCACGACGAGCGCAGCCCCAGCTTCAACGTGCGGCCCAGCGTCGGGCGGTACCACTGCTTCGGCTGTGGCGAGGGCGGCGACGTCATCGAGTTCGTCATGAAGATGGACGCCCTGAGCTTCACCGAGGCCGTCGAGTACCTCGCGGGCAAGACCGGCGTCCAGCTCCGCTACGAGGAGGGCGGCAACGCCCGTCCGCGCGAGGAGCCGGGCAAGCGGCAGCGCCTGCTGGAGGCCAACCGGGTCGCCGCGGAGTTCTACGCCGAGCAGCTCATGGGGCCGGACGCCGCCGCGGCGCGCACGTTCCTCGCGGAGCGCAGCTTCGACCGGTCCGACGCGGAGCGGTTCGGCGTCGGGTTCGCGCCCAAGGGCTGGGACGCGCTGCAGCGACACCTCCAGGGCCGGGGCTTCACGCAGGCGGAGCTGGTCGCGAGCGGGCTGATGTCGCAGGGCCAGCGCGGCATCTACGACCGGTTCCGCGGCCGGGTCATGTGGCCCATCCGCGACGTGACCGGCGCGGTGATCGGGTTCGGCGCGCGCCGTCTGTTCGAGGACGACCAGGGGCCCAAGTACCTCAACACCCCCGAGACCAGCCTCTACAAGAAGTCGCACGTGCTGTACGGGATCGACCTCGCCAAGCGGGAGATCGCCAAGGGCAAGCGCGTGGTGGTCGTCGAGGGGTACACGGACGTGATGGCCGCGCACCTCTCGGGTGTGACGACGGCGGTGGCGACGTGCGGAACCGCGTTCGGGGCCGACCACGCCAAGGTGGTGCGGCGCCTGCTCGGCGACACGACGGCGGGCGGCGGCATGCAGCTCACGTCCGGCGGGACCGTTGGCGGCGAGATCATCTTCACGTTCGACGGCGACGCGGCAGGCCAGAAGGCCGCCGAACGGGCGTACGGCGAGGACCAGCGGTTCTTCGCGCAGACCTACGTCGCCGTCGCGGACGGCGGCATGGACCCGTGCGACCTGCGCATGACCAACGGCCCGGAGGCGGTGCGGGCCCTGGTGGACGGCCGCAAGCCCCTGTTCGCGTTCGTGATCCAGGCCAAGATCAAGCAGTTCGACCTGAACACCGTCGAGGGCCGCGTCTCCGCGGTACGAGCGGCGGCGCCGGAGATCGCGGGGATCCGCGACCGCAGCCAGCAGGACGGCTACACGCGCGAGGTCGCGGGCTGGATCGGTACCGAGATCGACGAGGTGCGGCGAGAGGTCGCCCGCGTCGCGTCGACCCCGTCGCTGCGCCGCGCACCCGGCGTGCCGGACGGCGACCGCAGGTCCTCCGGCGCGCCGGGCGCCGACGGGGCACGGGCCGCCGGGTCGCGGCCCGGCCCGGCCGGCTCGGAGGAGCGTCCCGCGACGGGCGGCGGGCAGCAGCTTCCCGCCCCAGACCCGCGCGACCCCGTGGCCCGCGACGAGCGGCTCGCCCTGGTCGCCGTCCTGCAGTACCCGCAGCACGTGCCGGCGTCCTTCGACGCGCTGGGCGAGGACGCGTTCTCCGTGCCCGCCTGGCGTGCCGTGCACGCGGCGATCCGGGCGGCCGGGGGAGCGGCGGCGGGGCGCGACGTGTCAGCGGCACAGTGGGTCGGGGCGGTGCTGGAGCAGGCCTCCGAGACGGTGGCCGGCGTCGTCACGCAGCTGTCCGTCGCGTCCCTGCCGGAGGACCGGGAGTCGGCCATCGCGGCGTTCGTCGGCGGCGTCGTCAATCGCGTGCTCGACCTCGGACTGATGCGGCGCGTCGCCGACGCCCGGAGCCGCCTGCAGCGTCTGGACCCCTCGGACGCGGAGACCTACCAGGCCGCGTTCGCCGAGCTCCTGGCGATCGAGGCCGAACGCCGCACCCTCCGGGAGTCCACAACCGCCTGACCCGCGTCGTTGAGTGCTGGATATTTGCGCTCTCGAGGGCCTCGGAAGCGCAAATACCCAGCACTCAACGACGCGGGTCAGGCGGGGTGGTCGCGCGCCAGCAGGTCGCCGTCGGCCGCTGCCGCCGCGACCAGGCCCGATGCCGCCGCCGTGAGGACCGATGCCATCGGCATCGGCAGGGCCGCGGTGTGCGCCATGTCGCCCGCCGCGAACACGCCGGGCACGCTCGTGCGGCCCATCGCATCGACCTCGACGGCGCCCGACGCCAGCATCCGCAGACCGAGCCGTTCCGCGAACGGGGCGCGCTGGGCGAACTCGGCCGCCACGAAGATGCCGCCCACCTCCTCGTCGGGACCCTCGGCGAACGACACGGTGGCACCGGTGGCGCTGCGGCGCAGCTCCTTGACGGGCTCGGGGCGGACGGCGACCCCAGCGGCGTCGAGCTGCGCGCGGACGCCCGGCTCGAGGTCGGCGCCGTCGGCCAGGACCGTGCGGCGGCTCGCTATGCGCTCCAGGAGGAACGCGACGCGGGCCACGTGCGGCCCGTTGCCGAGCACCGCGACGTGCTTGCCGCTCAGCTCGTGCCCGTGGCAGTACGGGCAGACGGCGGCGACGGTGCCGAACAGCGGTTCCAGGCCGGGGACCGCCGGGAGCGTGTCGCGCATCCCGGTCGCGAGCACCAGCGCGCGGGCGGTCAGGGCCGGTGGCCCGCCGGCGCTCCCGGCGTACGGTGCGGCGCCCACCTCGACCCGGAACCCGGCGCCGTCCGGCACGACGGCGGTCGCCGCCGCCTCGCGGACGGTCACCGTCGCGTAGCCGGCCAGCTCGACGCGGGCCGCCGCTCGGAACTCGGCCGGCGGCGTACCGTCCCGCGTCACGAAGTTGTGCATGTGCTCGGCGGGCGCGTTGCGGTACTCGCCGGAGTCGAGCAGCAGGGTCCGCCGGTGCATCCGGCCGAGCGTGAGCGCGGCCTGCAGCCCGGCGGGGCCGCCGCCGACCACGACCACGTCGTAGGCCGCGTCGGGGTCGTTCGAGGGGTCTGGTGCGGGCATCGCTGGGCTCCGTCTCCTGGGGTGTCGTGCGGTACGGCCCCAGGATCTGACTTCATGTCGACATGAAGTCAACCCGCCCCCTCACGGGGCGGCGGCTGCGGTTCGGGGGTTGTCGCGCGGGAGCAGGAGCACGGTCACGGCCATCACCGCCGCACAGCCGACGACGCACCAGAACACGAGGTGCACCGCGGCGGCCAGGCCCGGTCCGTCAGGGGTCCCGTCCGCCCCAACGGTGGTCATGGCGTTGACCACCGCGCCGAGCGCCGCGACGCCCACCGCCTGCCCGATCGACCGGGAGAACATGTTGGTCGCCGTCACGGCGCCGCGCTCGTTCCACTCCACGCTGTGCTGGGCGGCCACCAGCGTCGGCACGGCTACCAGGCCCATGCCGATCCCGATGACGAAGACGGCCGCCGAGACGTGCCACACCGGGGAACCGGGGCCGAGGCCCAGCGTGAGCAGCGCGCCGAGCAGGACGATCACGGAGCCGATGACGGCGGTCCAGCGGAACCCGATGGCCAGGTAGATCCGGCCCGCCACGGTGGCAGCCAGCGGCCATCCCACCATCAGTGCCGCCAGGGCGAACCCCGCTACGAGCGGACCGACGCCGAGCACGCCCTGCGCGTAGATCGGTACGTACGTGGTCAGGCCGAGCGTGATGACGCCGACCCCCAGCCCGGCCGCCGTCGACGCACCGACCGCGCGGCGCCGCAGCAGGCCCAGGTCGAAGATCGGGTGCGCGTTCCGGCGGGCGGACACGGCGAACGCAACGAGCAGCGCCGCCGCGGCGGCGAAGATTCCCACCGACTCCGGCGACGCCCACTCCCAGGCGTGGCCGCCTTCGAGCAGGCCGAGCACCAGCGCCGTGCTGCCACCGGTCAGCAGCGCGGCGCCGAGGTAGTCGATCGGCTCGCGCTCGCCCTCGCGCTCCTTCTCGTGGAACCGGCGCCACAGGACGACGGCGGCCAGGACCGCGATGGGCACGTTGACCCAGAAGATCCAGCGCCAGCTCACGAACTGGCTGAACACGCCGCCGAGGGTCGGGCCGAGCACCGACGAGGCGGCCCACACGCTCGCGAGGTAGCCCTGGATCCTGGCGCGCTCGGCGAGGCTGTAGATGTCGCCGGCGATGGTCAGCGACGTCGGCAGGATCGCGCCGGCGCCCAGGCCCTGCAGCACCCGGAACCAGATGAGTGCCGGCATGCTCCAGGCGACGGCGCACAGCACCGAGCCGAGCAGGAACAGGCCGATGCCGACCATCATCACCCGCTTGCGCCCGAACACGTCGGCCAGGCGCCCGTACAGGGGGACGGTCACGGCCTGCGCCAGCGTGTACGCCGAGAACAGCCACGGGACCTGCTCGAACGCGCCGAGCTCACGCGCGACCGTCGTCGACGCCGTCGCCAGGATCGTGACGTCGAGGGCCACCAGGGCCGTGGCGAGCATCAGCGCCCCGAGGATCGGGCCGCGGTCGCCGCGCAGGCCGAGCCGTACCTCGGCGGTGCCGGTGGATGGTGCACTCATGGCTGGGGCTCTCGGGTGTGCTGCACGACACATATAAAGTTGCCTGAGGCAGCGTCTATTCCCGGTGCTGGACCCCGGGCGCTACGTCGGGCGGTTGCCCGGCCAGCCCTCCGGGACCGGTCCGTTCCCGCGGTCGGGCACCGACTCGGCGATGCGGCCGATCGTGTCCAGGAAGGCGTCGACGGCGGCCTCGTCCGCGCCGATCGCGCGCCGCAAGGTCCGGTCGAACGCGATCGCCGCGGACTTGAGCTCCCGGTAGAGGGTCTCGCCCGCCTCGGTGACCTCGATGCGCTGCACCCGGCGGTTCGTCTCCTCGCGGGTGCGGACGACGAGCCCGCGGTCCTCCATGCCGCGCAGGTGGTGCGTCAGCGTGGCCTCCCGGATACCGACGGCGTGGGCGAGCTCGCGCTGGGTGGCCGGCGTGCCCTGGTGCAGGGCGAGGAGGATGTGCCAGACCTGCCAGCTACCGCCGTGCTCGGACAGCAGCGCGTCGAACGCCCGCATCACCCGCTGCACGGACTGCCACATCGTGGGCACGACGGGCAGCGGACCGGGCCGGCCCGCTCCTGTCCCGGTGCTCGTGCCGCCTGGTTCGCCGTCGGGCAGCCCGCTTGGTCGCATGGACGAAGGGTAGTTCGGCCGGCCCCGAAATGCATTGACGGCTAATGCTTAGATGTCTAACGTTAGCAGCGGGAAGTCCCCCAGCACCCCACTTGGAGGCTCGACGATGGCCACGCAAGAATCCAGCACGACCCCACAGCTCTCGGCCGACGCGCTCGCCGGCGCGCTGGCACCCCTCGCGGACGTCCTCGGCGACCGCCTGCTCACCCCGACCTCGGCGGAGTTCGCCGAGACCGCGACCGTGTTCGTCGGCGGCCCCACCCGCACCCCGGCCGCGATCGCCCGCGTCCGGACGACCGAGGAGGTCGTGGCGGCGCTCGCGGTAGCGCGCGAGGCCGGCCTGCCGCTCGCGGTACGCGGCGGTGGGCACCACCAGGCCAGGCACGGGCTGGTCGACGGCGGCCTCGTGCTCGACCTGCGCCTCATGGACGGCGTGGAGATCGACACGGAGGCCCGCGTCGGGCACGCCCAGGGCGGCGTGCTCGCCGGTGCGTACACGGCGGCGGCCGGCGCGCACGGGCTGGCCACCGGGTTCGGCGACACGGGCACGGTCGGCGTCGGCGGCATCACGCTCGGTGGCGGCATCGGCTTCCTCAGCCGGCACGACGGCCTGACCGTCGACAACCTGCTGGGCGCCGAGGTCGTGCTCGCCGACGGCCGCGTGGTGCAGGCGAACGCCGACGAGAACGCCGACCTCTACTGGGCGCTGCGCGGGGGCGGCGGCAACTTCGGCGTCGTGACCCGCTTGGACCTGCGCCTGCGCGAGATCGGCACGATCACGGGCGGGATGATGATGTGGGAGCCGACGCCGGCCGTGCTCGCCACCGTCCTCCGGGCGTTCGCCGAGGGCCCGGACGAGTTCGCGGGCATGGTGAACGTGATGATCGCCCCGCCCGCCCCCATGGTTCCGGCCGAGCTGCACGGCAAGCCCGTCGTCATGGCGTTGCTGGTCCACTCGGGCACCGCCGCCGAGGCGGAGAAGGCGCTCGCCCCGCTGCGCGCGCTCGGGCCGGTGCTCGACGGCGTCCAGGAGATGCCCTACCCGGCGATGTTCGAGGGCGCGGGCGGTCCGCCGTCCGGCGCGGTGGGCGACGCCCGGACCGGGTTCCTCGGTACGGGTGCGTGGTCGCCGGACGAGGCGTGGGCGGCGGCCGCCGTCGACGCGGTGTCCACGGCGGGCGGCCCGGCCGCGCTGAACATCCGTGCCATGGGCGGCGCGATCGGGCGGGTCGACCCGGCGGCCACGGCCTTCGCGCACCGGGACCCGGCCTTCATGGTCACCGTCTACAAGGGCGCGCCGACCGCCGAGGCGCTGCCCGAGGCGAGCGAGTGGGTGGCGTCGGCCGCGGAGGCGCTCGGCGTCCGCGGGCGGGGCTACGTCAACTTCATGGGGACCGCCACGGAGCAGGACGTGGGCAACGCCTACCCCGAGGCGACGCTGGAGCGGCTGCGCGAGGTGAAGCGCGCGTACGACCCGAACAACCTGTTCGCGTCGAACCACAACGTGCGGCCCTGAGTCGTATCGCTTAAACGATACGGAGGATTGTCCGGCCTTCGTCGGGCTCCGAGGATCGAACGACCTGATCACTCGGAGCACCGACGAAGGAGCCGGACGTGACCCTCTACAACACACTCGGCCGGGCCCGGGCGACGGCACTGGCCGCCGTGCTGGTCCTGCTCGCGGCGGCGGCGATCGTCGTCGTACAGCCCAGCCCGCCCGCCGCCTACGCGCACGGCGGGCTCACCTACCCGGCCACCCGCACCTACGCGTGCTACGTGGACGCGCTCAGCCGCAACCCGGGCGGCGACCTGGACCCGCAGAACAGCATGTGCCAGAACGCGCTGGCCGTGAACGGGAACTACCCGTTCTACAACTGGTTCGGCAACCTGCTCAGCAACGCGGGCGGGAACCACCGGGAGGTCGTCCCGGACGGGCACCTGTGCGGTCCGCAGGACCGGTTCTCCGCGTTCCGCGAGCCGGGCACCGCCTGGCCGACGACGACGCTCGAACCCGGCCGGACCATCACCGTCTCGTACAACGCCTGGGCCAAGCACCCCGGAACGTGGTCGCAGTACATCACCAGGGACGGCTGGGACCCGAACCAGCCCCTGGCCTGGGACGACCTCGAACCCGTCCCGTTCAACGAGGTGACGAACCCGCCGCTGCGCCCGGGCGGGCCGCAGGGCGACGAGTACTACTGGGACGTCACGCTGCCGAACAAGTCCGGTCGCCACATCATCTACTCGATCTGGACCCGGTCGGACAGCCCGGAGGCGTTCTACAACTGCGCCGACGTGGACTTCCGTACGCCGACCCCGACCACGCGGACGCCCATCACGCCGATGTAGAGCTGGGGAACGGACCTGGTGGAAAGACCACGACTGCGGGGTGTGTTGCGCTGAGTAGACGGTGTCTACCCTGTGCAACACACCCCGCAGTCCTGTACTCACCTCGGGGCCGGTCCGGCCTCCCGAGAGCCGCGCCTTCGGGCGTTACGGCACGATGTGGCCGGCCGCGCGGAACATCTCGTACCACTCGGCGCGCGTCAGCGGCAGGTCGGACCCGAGGGCGGCGCCCGCAACGCGCTCGGGGCTGGTCGTGCCGAGCACGACCTGCATCTGCGCGGGATGGCGCGTGATCCAGGCGGTCGCGACGGCGATGGCCGGCACGTCGTACTTCGCGGCGAGCCTGTCGA
The DNA here is from genome assembly GCF_042726755.1 of Promicromonospora sp. NPDC060271. Taxonomy (NCBI): domain Bacteria; kingdom Bacillati; phylum Actinomycetota; class Actinomycetes; order Micrococcales; family Promicromonosporaceae; genus Promicromonospora; species Promicromonospora sp. NPDC060271. Next base: position 27,125 of record NZ_JBHXBG010000052.1, read on the forward strand.
TCACGGCGTTCAGCTCCGGGTACTCGGGCGAGCCGAGGAACACGCCGGTGAAGAAGCCGGCCTGGAACGGCGACCAGGCCTGCACCGTGATGTCGTTCAGGCGGCAGTAGTCGAGGGTGCCGGAGTCACGGCTGATCGACTGGTCCTGCGCCAGCATGTTCGCGGCAACACCCTGCGCCACGAGCGGCGCGTGCGTCACCGAGAGCTGGAGCTGGTTCGCGACGATCGGCTGCGACACCGACCTGCGCAACAGCTCGATCTGGCCCGGCGTGTGGTTGGAGACGCCGAACGAGCGCACCTTGCCCGCCGCCGACAGCTCGTCGAACGCGCGCGCCACCTCGTCGGGCTCCACGAGGGCGTCGGGGCGGTGCAGCAGCAGGATGTCGATGTAGTCCGTGCCGAGCGCGGCCAGCGAACCGTTCACGGACTCGACGATGTGCTCGTAGGAGAAGTCGAAGTACGGCCCCTCGCGCACGATGCCGGCCTTCGTCTGGAGCACTATCTGCTCGCGCTCGGACGACGTGAGCTGCATCGCCTCGGCGAACCGCTGCTCGCAGCCGTGCAGGGCGGAGCCGTAGACGTCGGCGTGGTCGAAGAACGAGATGCCGGCGTCGCGGGCGGTCTTGACCAGGTCGCGCACCTCCTCGTCCGTCTTGTCCTGGATGCGCATCAGGCCGAGGACGACGTTCGGGACCGTGAGGTCGGTCCCGGGCAGGGTGAAGGTCTTCACGGGGGATTCTCTCCTGTGGTGGGTGGGCGGTCGGGGAGGCTCAGGCGGCGGAGAGCCGCGCCACCTCGTCGGCGGTGAGCTCGAGCTCCGCCGCCGCCGCGGAGTCGGTGATGCTCGCGGGCCGCGAGGCCCCGGGGATCGGCACGACGACGGGCGCCAGGGCCAGCTCCCAGGCGAGGGTCACCTGGAACGGTGAGACGCCGTGCGCCTCCGCCACCTCGAGGAACGCCGAGTACTCGGTGCCGAGCTCGCCCGAACGGGCCAGCGAGATGCCGCCCAGCGGGCTCCACGGCAGGAACGCGATGCCCAGCTCGGCGCACAGCTCCAGCTCGGGCTCCGACGAACGGAACCGCGGCGAGAACTGGTTCTGGACCGAGACCAGGCGGCCCCCGAGGATGTCCTGCGCCTGCCGGATCTGGTCCGGGTTCGCGTTGGAGATGCCGGCCATCTCGATGACGCCGTCGTCGAGCAGGTCCCGGATCGCGCCCACGGAGTCGCCGTAAGGAACGTTCGGGTCGGGCCGGTGGAACTGGTACAGGCCGATCGCCTCGACCCCGAGCCGCTTGGCGGATGCCTTCACGGCCTCCTTGAGGTACTCGGGCCGGCCGTCCTTGGTCCAGGAGCCGTCACCGGGACGCAGGTGCCCGCCCTTGGTCGCGACCAGGACGCCGGAGGTGTCGCCACCGTAGGTGCGCAGGCCCTCGGCGATGAGCTCCTCGTTGTGCCCCACCTCGTCGGCGTGCAGGTGGTAGGCGTCGGCGGTGTCGATGAGGGTGACGCCCGCGTCGAGCGCGGCGTGGATCGTGGCGATCGAGCGGTCACGGTCGGGCCGGCCCTCGATGGACATCGGCATGCCGCCGAGACCGATCGCGGAGACGGCACGGCCGCCGATGGTGCGCTGCTGCATGAGTTAGCTCCTCGTGTCACGACGGGTTCAGAACTGAGACTAGGAAGCGATAACCTAGAAGTCCAACAACTCCCCATCATCATTCCTAGAACTGGTACTGCTTAATGGAACTGCGTCAGATGGAATACCTCGTCGCCCTCGCGGACGAGCGGCAGTTCACCCGCGCCGCCGAGGTCACCGGCGTCTCCCAGTCCGGGCTGTCCGCCGCGATCCGTAACCTCGAGATGGAGCTGGGCACCAGGCTGTTCACGCGGACCACGCGCAAGGTCGAGCCGACCGAGGCCGGCCTGGCGCTGCTGCCCTTTGCCCGTTCCATGCTCTCCTCGGCGACCGAGGCGCGCGACGCGGTGGTGCAGGTCTCCCGCGAGCTCGCGGGAACCCTGCGGGTCGGGGCGGAGCAGTGCCTCGGTTTCGTCGACGTCGGCTCCCTGCTCGAACGGTTCCACCGCCGCTACCCACGGGTGGAGATCGCGTTCACCCAGGCGGGCTCGCACGAGCTGCTGTCAGGGGTGCGCGACGGCGACCTCGACGCCGCGTTCGTCGCGACGTCGGACCATCTTGGCGTGCTGCCGCGCGCCGTACTGGGCAGGGAGCCGGTGGTGCTCCTGTGCCCGCCGGAACACCCGTATGCGTCCCGTCCGGCGGTGGACCGGGCCGAGCTCGGCGGCGAGACCTTCGTCGACTTCCACCCCTCCTGGGCGATCCGCCGGATGAACGACGAGGCCCTCGGTGCGCGCGGCGTGCACCGCCTGGTGCGGTGCACCGTCAACGACGTGCACACCCTGCTCGACCTGGTCGACCGCGGGCTCGGCATCGCGCTCGTGCCGCGGCACGTCGCGGCCAAGCCGCAGGCCGCGCGGCTGGCGGTGGTCCCGCTGCTGCCGGACGGCGGGGCGGACTGGGTCGTCTCGGTCGTCACCGGTGCGGGGGAGCGGCAGGACTCGCCCGCCCCGCACCTGCTGGAGCTGCTCGACGAAGCCCCGGTGCCGGCCGCCTGATCCCCGTCCCCGATGCGTTGAGTGCTGGGTATTTGTCGTGTTGGAACGCTCTGAGCGACAAATACCCAGCACTCAACGATGAGTACGCCGTCGGTCCGTCGTCGGACCGTGCAGGAGGCGCGCAGCGAGCGTGCCGCTCACCGAGGAGCGACACCATGAAGCATGTACGACCGGCAGCCCTGGCATCCGCCCTGGCCCTGATCGCGACGGCATCGGCCCTGCCGGCCGCCGTCGCCGTCGAGGCGGTGCCCGGCGAAGTCGTCGAGTACACCGGGACGATCGACGGCGCGGACTACCGGGCCGTCGTCCCCGACGACTGGAACGGCACCCTCGTGCTGTTCGCGCACGGCTACTTCCCCACACAGTTCGCGGAGCTGGGGTTCGAGATCCCCGACCAGCTCGCCAACAACTCCCGCACCGAGGAGTGGCTGACCAGCCAGGGCTACGCGCTGGCCGGCTCGATGTACGGCAACGACGGATTCGGCTACACGCTGCCTGACGCCGTCGACCATCAGGAGGACGTCCTGGACTGGTTCACCGAGGAGATCGGCGAACCGGACACGACCCTCGCGAACGGTCAGTCCTTCGGCGGTGCGATCGTCGCTCTGCACGCGGAACAGGACCCGCGCGTGGACGGCGTGCTCGGGACGTCCGCGGGATTCGACCCGCTCGGTGGCTGGGACGCGGCCCTCGACGTGCAGTACGCGGCGATGACCCTCCTGTTCGACGACCTGGTCGACGAGAACGGCAACCCGGTCGAGATCATCGACCCGGCCGACCCGGCGGCGTCGCAGGCCGCCCTGACCGGTGCCGCGTACGGGGCGCTGGGCGACCCCGAGGCGAACGCCCGCATGGCGCTCGCGGGATCGCTGGCCCAGGTCCCCGCCTGGTTCGACTTCGCGACCCCGCGCCCGGAGGACCCGCTGGACGCCGCCCACGCGCTGAGCGAATGGGTCGTGAACGCCTACCTCAACGGGCACGGGCCCGTCGACCGGGCGCACATCGCCGAGACGTTCGGCGGGAACCCGTCGACGAACGCCGACGTCGACTACCACGAGCTGTTCCGCCGGTCCGCGGAACGCCGGACCGTCGAAGCGGCGTACGAGGCAGCGGGCCTCGGCAAGGACCAGCTCCGCGCGGACCTCGACGCCCTGGCCGCCGGGACGCGGTACGACGCCGATCCCGCCGCGCGCGCACGGATGGCCGAGCACACCTCCCCTGGTGACCTCGATGTCCCGGTCCTCACGGTGCACGCCACCGGCGACGGCGGTGCTCCGGCCGCCGACGTCCGGTCCTACACCGACCACGTCCGCGCCGAGTGCGGGGACATCCGCAACCTCTGGGTCGCGCGCGGCGGACACCCGACGGTGACGGCGGCAGAGGAGATCGTCGCGATCCAGGCCCTCGAACGCCGCGTACGGACCGGCGTCTGGCCGCCGCTCAACCCGCGCGCCACGGGCAGGGCCGCCGCCGCCCTGCCGCCGGAGACCCAGGTCGTGGCGACGTGGGACGAGAACTTCGAGACGATCTTCGTCGACACGCCCGCAGCCTTCACCCGCTACACCCCGCCCCGCGCCCCCCGCGCGACCTACCCGTCGTAAGACCGTTGAGTGCTGGGTATTTGTCCTCTCGGAACGTTCCGAGAGGACAAATACCCAGCAC
>NZ_JBHXBG010000053.1:0-31359 GCF_042726755.1 Promicromonospora sp. NPDC060271
CGGTGACCCCGGGCGACCCGGACAGGCGCTCTACTTCGCGGACCTGTCTCGGCGCTGTTGTATTCACCGGACAGTGACACGGTCGACACCTGGTGATTTCGATTCGCGGGTAAGATGGGTGGTGCTGCGAGACCGGTCCGCTCCGGACCAGAGTCCGCGCCCCTGACCTCCCTTCTGGAAATGAGTGCTTCGTGACCGTGCCTGCAACCGCGCCGACCTCGGTCCGTGCGACCCGTTCCGACCTTCGAAACGTCGCGATCGTGGCCCACGTCGACCATGGCAAGACCACGCTCGTGGACGCCATGCTGCGGCAGTCCGGATCCTTCGGCGCGCGCCAGCACGTCGAGGACCGCGTCATGGACTCGGGTGACCTGGAGCGTGAGAAGGGCATCACGATCCTCGCGAAGAACACCGCCATCCGGTACTCCGGCCCGGCGGCCGCCGCGAACGGTGAGCCCGACGGCATCACCATCAACGTGATCGACACCCCTGGCCACGCCGACTTCGGTGGCGAGGTCGAGCGCGGCCTGTCGATGGTCGACGGCGTCGTGCTGCTCGTCGACGCGTCCGAGGGCCCGCTGCCCCAGACCCGCTTCGTGCTGCGCAAGGCCCTGGCGGCCAAGCTGCCCGTCATCGTCGTCGTGAACAAGGTGGACCGCCCCGACGCCCGCATCACCGACGTCGTCGCCGAGACCACCGACCTGCTGCTCGGCCTGGCCGGCGACCTGTCGGACGAGGTCGAGGACCTCGACCTGGACGCCATCCTCGACGTGCCCGTCGTGTACGCGTCGGCCAAGGCCGGCCGCGCCTCGACCGACCAGCCCGCCGACGGCGGCCTGCCGGACAACGAGGACCTCGAGCCGCTGTTCGCGACGATCCTCGAGAAGATCCCGGCCCCGACCTACGAGGAGGGCGTGCCGCTGCAGGCGCACGTCACCAACCTCGACGCGTCGCCGTTCCTCGGCCGTCTCGCGCTGCTGCGCATCCACAACGGCACCCTGTCCAAGGGCCAGAGCGTCGCGTGGGCCCGCCACGACGGCACCCTGCAGAGCGTGAAGATCACCGAGCTGCTGGAGACCAAGGCGCTCGACCGCGTGCCGACCGACAAGGCCGGCCCCGGCGAGATCGTCGCCGTCGCGGGCATCGCGGACATCATGATCGGCGAGACCCTCACGGACATCGACGACCCGCGCCCGCTGCCGCTCATCACGGTCGACGACCCCGCGATCTCGATGACCATCGGTATCAACACCTCCCCGCTCGCGGGCAAGGGCGGCAAGGGCCACAAGGTCACCGCCCGCCAGGTCAAGGACCGCCTCGACTCCGAGCTGATCGGTAACGTCTCGCTGAAGGTGCTCCCGACCGAGCGCCCCGACGCCTGGGAGGTGCAGGGCCGTGGCGAGCTGGCCCTGGCGATCCTGGTCGAGCAGATGCGCCGCGAGGGCTTCGAGCTCACGGTCGGCAAGCCGCAGGTCGTCACCAAGCAGATCGACGGCAAGACCCACGAGCCGATGGAGCGCATGACCATCGACGTGCCCGAGGAGTACCTCGGCTCCGTCACGCAGCTCCTCGCGCAGCGCAAGGGCCGCATGGAGACCATGACGAACCACGGCACCGGCTGGGTCCGCATGGAGTTCATGGTCCCGGCGCGCGGCCTCATCGGCTTCCGCACCCAGTTCCTCACGGACACGCGCGGTACCGGCATCGCGGCGTCGATCTCCGAGGGCTACGAGCCGTGGCACGGCCCCATCGAGTCGCGCATGACCGGCTCGCTGGTCGCGGACCGCGCCGGCAAGGTGACGCCGTTCGCCATGATCAACCTGCAGGAGCGCGGCTCCTTCTTCGTGGACCCCACGCAGGAGGTGTACGAGGGCATGATCGTCGGCGAGAACTCGCGCAACGAGGACATGGACGTCAACATCACCAAGGAGAAGAAGCTGACGAACATGCGGTCCTCGACCGCCGACAACTTCGAGAACCTGATCCCGCCGCGCAAGCTCACGCTCGAGGAGTCGCTGGAGTTCGCGCAGGAGGACGAGTGCGTCGAGGTGACCCCCGAGGTCGTCCGCATCCGCAAGGTGCTCCTGAACGCCACGGACCGCGCCCGCGCGACGGCTCGCGCCAAGCGTTCCTGACGTCCCACCGCTGAGTGCTGGATATTCGCCCGTGAACGGTCGTTCCGAGGGCGGATATCCAGCACTCAGTTCTTTCTCCGGCGGGGTGCTCGCCGTTCATGCGCATCCCGACGACGAGACGCTGTCGACCGGCGGACTGCTGGCCACGTTCGCGGCCGCCGGGCGGCCCGTCTGCGTGGTGACGTGCACGCGCGGGGAACGCGGCGAGGTCATCGCCCTCCCGGGTACGACGTCGGAGGGCCGGGCCGGTCTCGAGGGTGACGGGCCCGCGCTCGGCGCCTACCGCGAGGGTGAGCTGGCCGCAGCCCTGCGACAGCTCGGCGGGGGAGTCGACGGCGTCGTCGAGCACGCCTTCCTGGACACCCTGCCCGCCGGGCCGCCCCCGACCGGGGAGACCGGCGTGCCCGAAGCCTCGGCGGAGGTGCGGTACGAGGACTCCGGTATGACCTGGGTGGCGCCCGGCGTCGCCGGGCCGGCACCGGACTCCCCGCCGACGGCGTTCGCACGGGTTCCGCTCGACGAGTCCGCCGGGCGGCTCGCGGCCCTCGTCCGCGCCCGCCGTCCCGCCGTCGTCGCCACCTACGAGCCCGGGGGCGGGTACGGGCACCCCGACCACGTGCGCGCGCACCAGGTGACGGTCCGCGCGCTCGAGCTCGCGGCGGACCCCGCCTGGCAGCCGGACGGTGCGGGTGCGGCGGCGCGCGGGGGCGAGCTTGCCGCCGTCGGGCAGCGGGCCGAGCCGTGGGCCGGAGCCGAGCTGTGGCAGGCGGTCGCGCCGGCGGACGAGGTCCGGCAGGCGCGTGCGACGCTCGCCGCCCTGCCGGAGGCGGTCACGCTCGCCGCTGCCGGGGGACTCACCTTCGCGGACCCGGACGAGGACCTGCCGCCGTACGCCAAGCCGGACCTGGAGTGGTCGGCAGAACGTCAGGAGATCGGCACCTCGGACTACCGATCTCCTGACGATCTGCCGACCACGAGGGTCGACGGTTTCGCACGTGGCGACGGCTCGCGCGTCGTGCGGGTCGAGGCGCTGGGAGTGCTGGGGCCGGTCGTCGAGGCGATGCGGGCGCACGCCACGCAGGTGCAGCATGCGACCGCGCTGGCGCGCCCCGAAGGGCCGGTCGCCGGGTGGTACGCCCTGTCGAACGGTGTGCTGGCGCCGATCCTCGGCCACGAGACCTACCTCGTCGTCGCGCCGAGGTAGGGCGGGACGGGGTCAGCGCTCCTGGAGGGCGTCCAGGGCGATCGCCATGGCCGTCACCAGCCGGCGGTCGATGTTCGGGTCCTGGATGTTGACGACGTAGCGGTCACGCAGGCCCCACTTCTTCTCCACGGAGAAGGCGGGCCGGCCGTCGAGCAGGAAGTCGAAGTGGTAGGGCAGCCAGTCGATCTCGGTGAACCGGCGGATGAGCGCGACCGGCATGCTGCGCTCGGCCCCGGTTGCCGTGCCCAGCCCAGGCTGCTCGAGGTGCCAGGTGCTGCGCAGCAGCGACTTGGCGAAGTCCTTGCGGAACGAGCCGATCGGGGACCCGCCGGCATCGACGACGTCGTAGGTGGCGCGGAGGTCCATCATCTGGCGGGCCTTGAAGCCGAGCACCGGCTCCCGCTTGGTGTCGTCGGTGTAGAGAGTCACCTGCTCGCGGAAGGCCATGCGCTTCTGCTGTGCGAACGCGTAGAGCTCGCCCTCCGAGCCGTCGGGCCGCGCGCCGTGCACCTCGTACTGGTTGACCATCATGCGGATGCGCTGTCGAACGATGAGCTGAGTCTGTGCCTGAAGCGTGTTCACCCGCCGGAGTGTCGCACATTCGCAGTGTCCTCCCAGTTGGATGCTGGACAATGGCTGGGTGAACTCACGCGGACGCCACCTCGGACGCACGATCGTGCGCACCCTGCTCGCCGTGCTGCTCGGCGTGGTCATGGGCGGCCTCGGGACCGTCGTGCACCGGTTCGGCGACGAGTCGTGGTACCTCGGGCTGGCTCTCGCCCTGGCGCTGACCGCCGCGGCGGGCGTGCTCGCGCGCGCCTGGGCAGGTTACGGCACACTGCTTGGATTCGGCGTCGGCTGGGTCGCCATGGTGCAGGCTCTGTCGCTGCCGGGTTCCGGTGGCGACGTCGTGGTCCCGGCTGGTGCGCTCGGCATGGTCTGGTCGTACTCGGGGGTGGCGGTCCTGGCGGTCGTCGCGTTCCTGCCGTCGTCGTGGTTCGCTGAGGTTCCGGCACGCCGAGATCGGCCTGCCGCCTGACGTCTGCGGTCCTTCGCAGGCTGGTTCAGGATGGGGTGAAGGATTGATACACAACCTCCACCTCGGGGCGTCCAGTACGCGGCCTCGGGCGGGATTCCCGCTGGATAGGATGCCCGGCAGGGCGGCCCCGTCCAGCGGATTCGCCGCAGGCCAGGTGCGCCCTTGGGGGACGCGGAGAGCCCGCGTCTCGGGTAGTTGCACGGAGCGTGCCGATGGGCCAGCCGACCGAGCGTGACGAACCGCTCGAGCCGACGTCAGACGAGAACACCGGGACACAACCCGCCCCGGTGACGCCTCCCCCCTTGTCCCGAACGCGCCCTGGCAGCGTGCCGAGGCAGGTCGCGAAGCCCCCGATACGCCCGAGCGAGCCCGGGGCAGCGCAGACCTCAGTACCGGCCGGTCAGCCGACCGCGCAGCCGGACCCCAGATCCCCAGAGAAGGCCCAGCCCGTGACCCCTCCGGAGCAGTCCGAGGCCCCAGAGGCCCCGCGCCCGCCCGTCGTGCCGCCCGCGGCACCGCCCGCGCCGGCCGAGAACGCCCCCACGGGCCCTGGAGCGGACGCCGAGGCGTCGGCGGGTACACCGAGCGGGCCCGAGTCGTCGGCCCCGCGTGCGACGTCGAACGAGCCGGAGGCTCCTGGCGCGTCCGAGGCGCCGGTCCCGCCGGTGTCCCCGAACCCGCCAGTGTTCGCGAACCCGCCCGCGTCCCCGAACCAGGCCGCGTCCTCGAACAGGGCGGAGATCCCTGGTGCGACCGCGTCCGGATCGGCGAGCGAGCCTGCGGCTCCGGCCGCGCCCGCGGGTGCGGCTCCGAGCGAGCCGGAGGCTCCGAGCAAGCCTGAGGCCGCACTGTCGAGCGAGCCTGCAGCTCCGAGCAAGCCCGAGGCCGCGGTTCCGAGCGAGCCCAAGGCCCCGACCGGGCCGGAGGCCGCGGTCCCGAGTGCGGCCAAGACCTCGAGCGAGCCTGCGGCAGCGGCTCCTGGCGGGGCCAAGGCTCCGACCGGTCCGGGGGCCACGGTTCCGAGCGAGCCCGCAGCCCCGAACAAGCCCGAGGTCGCGGTCCCGAGCGAGCCCGCAGCCCCGAACAAGCCCGAGGCCGCGGTCCCGAGCGAGGCCAAGACCCGGAGCGAGCCTGTGGTCGCGGCTCCTGACGAGGCCAAGGCTCCGACCAGGCCCGAGGCGGCGGACCCTGGCGAAGCCAAGGTCCCGAGCACGCCCGAGGCCGCCGCCCCGAGCGCGCCAAGGGCCCCGAGCGAGCCTGCCGCTGCGGCTCCGGCCAAGCCCGACGCCGCGAGCCGGCCCGCGTCCGTGAGCGGATCCGTTTCGGACAAGTCCTCGACCGAGAGCGCACCGGTCGTACCGGCCGTCGTCGACCCCGTACCGGTTGCGGTGCTGCAGACGGTCGTGGAGAAGCTGGAGACGCCGCAGACGAAGGCGGCCGCGACGCAGCGCAGCGGCTACACGCCGCGGGTCTTCGCGTTCGACCGTCCGCCCAAGACGGCGCCCGGCACGAACAGCGCCGACGGCGCGTCCGCCTCGCCGCAGGGCTCTGCCCAGCCGGCCGAAGCCGCCGCGCCCGCCGGCCAGGCTCCCGCCGCGACGGCCGCCGGCAGGACCTCCGACGAGTCGAAGACCGGAACCTCCGCCGGTGCGGCTCCCGGCACCGGCCAGGTTCCCGGCACGCCGGCCGCCGAAGCCTCGCGCCCCGCGGCGCCAGCAGCCGCGGCGCCGGCACCCAGGACGGATGCACCCGGCAAGGCGGCGCCCACCCAGCCGGCTCCGCGCACCACGGCGCCCGGCGCGGCGTCCGCCGCAGCGGCAACTGGCGCTGCTGCCGCCGGAGCCGCTGCCGGCGCCGCGGCGAGTGCCGCCGCCGCTCCGGCCGGGCCTGTCACTCCTGCCGCTCCGGCCGCGTCCGCCGTTCCGCCCGCGCCCGCGGCTCCGCCGTCGGTCCCGCCGCGTTCGCCCGACCAGCAGCCGGGGGCGGTCACGCCGCCTCCCGGCGTCGTGCCGCCGGAGGCGACCGACCAGAACTCCTTCCTGAAGCCGCTGACCGGCGCCATCCAGCGGGTGTCCCGCCCGCTGGCCGGTACCCGCTGGGCGCCGGTGCGTCCGGACGCGGCGTCATCGGTGGCCTCCGCCCAGGAGCCGGGTGGGCCGCACGGCCCCGCCGGACCGGGTGGTCCCGGCGGGCCGTTCAGTCCTGTCGGCTCCGGCGGCCCCAACGGTCCCGGCGCGTCCGGCGAGGGTGAGTTCTTCGGTCTTGCCGGGGACGGTGCCCCGAGCCGCGGCCCGAAGATCGCGCTGGTCTCCGTGCTGGTCGCTGTCCTGCTGTTCGCGGTCTACGCCTTCGTGGCGTGGGGGCTGAGCGACAAGACGCCGCGCGAGACCACGGTGGCCGGTGTCGACGTCGGCGGCATGACGCAGGCCCAGGCCGCCGCCGCGATCACCGAGCAGCTCGCTCCGCGCGCGAAGGAGCCGATCGAGCTCACCGCGGGCGAGGGCAAGGCCCAGCTCTCCCCGGAGCCGAGCGGCCTCGCGATCGACGCGGAGGCGACGGCGGCGGAGCTCACCGAGTTCTCGCTGAGCCCGGTGCGGATGTGGGAGCACATGTTCGGCGGCTCGGACGAGGCGCTCGTCCTGGCCATCGACCAGAAGAAGTTCGACGCCGCGGTGGCCGGCCTCGAGAAGTCGCTCGCCGTCGAGCCCGTCGACGGCACCGTCTCGTTCGTCGACGGACAGGCGGTCAAGACGGACCCGAAGGAGGGCTCCCGGATCGTCGCGAGCGAGACCTCGCGCATCATCCAGGAGCGCTGGATCCTCCAGCCCGGTCCGTACGACCTGCCGGTCGAACCGGTCGAGCCGACCATCACGCAGCAGGAGACCGACGACAGCCTCGCCGTCGCGCAGAAGATCATCTCCGCGCCGGTCACGGTCTCCGTCGGCGGGCAGTCGCCGGTCCTGGCCCCGGACGTGCTGGCAGGGCTGTTCCGGTTCGAGCAGCGCGACGGCGAGCTCGTCACGTTCGTGGACGGGGAGGCGACCGTCGCGGCGCTCGTCGACGGTACCGACAACCTGCTGGACGTTCCGTCCGACGCCCACTTCGAGTTCGCCGGCGGCAAGCCGACGGTCGTCGGGGGCGAGCCGGGTACCACCCTCGACCCCGCCGCCGCGGGCAAGGCCGTGCGGACCGCCGCGACGGGCGACGACCGGGAGACGTCCGTCGAGCTGGTCGAGCAGGAGCCGAAGGAGACCGTCGACTCCCTGAAGGCCCTCGGGGTCAAGGAAGTGGTCTCCGAGTTCCACACGCCGCTGACGAACGAGCCGGTGCGCACGCAGAACCTGGTGCGCGGTGCCGAGATGATCACCGGCAACCTCGTGAAGCCGGGGGAGACGTTCTCCCTGCTCGACGCCCTGGCGCCGATCACGCTGGAGAACGGCTACTTCGACGCGGGCGTCATCGAGAACGGCGAGCACGTGGAGGCAGTGGGCGGCGGGCTCTCGCAGATGGCGACGACGACCTTCAACGCGGGGTTCTTCGCCGGCTACGAGGACGTGGAGCACCACGCGCACTCCTTCTGGTTCCCGCGCTACCCACCGGGCCGTGAGGCCACGATCTACGTGGGCGCGAAGGACATGAAGTTCACCAACGACACCCCCTACGGCGCGGTGCTCCAGTCCTACGTGGCGGGCGGCGAGCTCTGGGTCAAGATCTGGAGCACGAAGCACTACCGGGTCGAGGAGAGCAACACCGGCAAGACGAACGTCGTGCCCACGTCGCCGGTCCACGACTCGTCGGCCGACTGCGAGCCGTACCCGGGCGGCGAGGCAGGCTTCTCGATCGGTATCACCCGCAAGGTCTACCTGGGTGACGAGCTGGCCAAGGAGAACTCCTTCAACCACACGTACAACCCGGACAACCCGGTGGTCTGTGACTAGCGCCTGTGACCAGCCCGGTAGGGCCCGGACGGCTCACCGGCGGTAGGTTTCGCACATGCTTGGACGTAGCGAGCGGGAGTCTCCCGCGCACGCGGTGCTTGCCGCGCAGATGGCGGGCTGGAACGACCCGGTCGAACTGCTGGACCTCGGCACCACGGCGGACACGCTCGCCACGGTGGCCGGTATCGAGGCGCTGGCGGCGGTGGTGCACCTCGGACACCCGGAGCACCCCGCGCCAGGCCTCGAGCGTGCCCTCCTCGAGGGCGCGTCGTCGCTCATCGTGACGGGTGCGGTGGCCGTGCCCGGCCAGTGGGTGTGGGTCGGTGCGGGCTCGACGGTGGGCCAGGTGGTGGTCGACGAGGCAGGGATGCGCGACTGCGCGAGCGTCCTGCGGAGCCTCGGCGCCAGCCCGCGCCTCGTGCCGACGCGCACGAGCGTCGAGGAGCGGATAGCCCTCGCGGGTGAGGGCGGGTCCCTGGTGATCGAACGGTCCCGGGTCCCGGCGGGCTTCGCGGAGCTCCCGGACAGCGCGGCCCTTGCCGAGGGCGGACCCGTCTGGTACGGGCTCCTGGAGTCCCGCGACGACTGGCCGCCCTTCGCGGAGCCCGCGCAGGTCTGGCTCGCGTTCGGGCCTGCCGACGACCACCTCGGCTCCCTGCAGCCGACGCTCGCGCTCGTCGCCGACGCCGGCCTCGACCTGGACCACCTGCGCAGCCAGCCGTCGTCGGCCGGGCCGCACGTGTTCTTCGCGTCGTTCTCCTGCCCGACGTCGGACGTGCTGAGCGACCTGGTCGCCGCCCTCACCGAGCGGGGCGTCGCACACCGCACCCTGGCCGTCCTGCCCGGCGACTCGTTCGTGCCGGGCCCGGACGCTCTCACGCCCCGATGGGCATGACGATGGCGGACAGCACGGAGGCGAGCGCAGAGGGCGGCACCCGGGCCGCATACCTGGGCCCTGAGGGTACGTTCACGCACCAGGCTGCGCTGGAGTGGGCGAGCCGGCACACCGCGGCAGGTGGTTCCACGGCCGAGATGACCGTCGAGCCGCTCGCCACCGTCAAGAACGTGCACGACGCGGTGGCCGACGGGAGCGCCGACGTCGGCGTCGTCGCCATCGAGTCGTCGGTGGAGGGCTACGTGGTGCCCTCGCTGGACGCGCTGCTGTCCAGCCCGGACGTCGTCGCGGTGGACGAGGTGGCGCTCGACGTGTCGTTCGACGCGTTCGTGCGCCCTGGTCACGGCGAGCTGACCGAGGTCTCCGCGCACCCGCACGGCCTGGCGCAGTGCGCCGGGTTCGTCACGGGCACCGGCCTGGCGACCGCTCCGGCGTCGTCGAACGCGGCGGCCTGCCGCGATGCCGGACCGGGCACCATCGCGCTCGGGCCGACGATCTGCGGCGAGCTCTACGGGCTGGACACGTACGCGAAGGCGGTGGAGGACTTCCGCGGGGGACGCACCCGGTTCCTCGTCCTGACCCGGCGGAGCGCGGCCGACGAGCACCTGGCGCGATCGCGGGCGGCGGGCGCGACGGCCTGGAAGACGATGCTGGCCATCACCCCCGCGGTGACCGGGCCGGGCGTGCTCGCACGGATCACCGCGGCGTTCGGGGACCGGGGCGTGAACATGTCGAGCCTGATCACGCGGCCGCTCAAGGCCCAGGAGAGCAAGTACGTCTTCGTCGTGACGTTCGACGAGGCGCCGTGGGACCAGGGCGCCCGCGAGGTGATGAGCGACCTGCTCGCCGCGGGCGACTCCCTCAAGACGCTCGGCCTGTTCCCGGCGGGCGCCGGCTTCCGGGCGCTCGACGGCGTGCTCGACCCGGACCACGTCCCGGTCGGCTCCATCTCGGCCAAGGACTCCGACCAGGCGCGTGAACGTGGGCTCCTGTGGTGAGCGGCCCGCAGAGCGGCCCGGTGGGCATCGTCGGGCTCGGCCTGATCGGTGGCTCCCTGGCGAGGGCGCTGCAGGCGGCCGGTGTGCCGGTCGTCGCGACCGACCCGGCGTCGAACGAGGAGGCCCGCGCGGCGGGCCTCTCGGTCGTGGACGACGTCGCGGGGCTCGCCCTGCACCGGCCCGAGATCGTGGTGCTCGCCGCACCGCTGCGCGCCATGCGCGCGGTCGCGGGTGAGCTCGCCGAGGCACTGGCGGGCGAGCCCGGCTGGGACCCGACGGTGACCGACGTCGGCTCCGTGAAGGCTCCGGTGCGGGAAGCCGTGGCGGACGCCGGTCTGGCGGGCCGGTACGTCGGCGCGCACCCGATGTCGGGGACCGAACGGAGCGGGTTCGATGCCTCGTCGGCGGAGCTGATGCAGGGCATACCGTGGGCGGTGACGTGCGCGGCGGCCCGGACCGGCGCGACCGGAACCGATCCCGCCCGGCTGGAACGGGTGCTGCGGCTGGTGACCGGCCCGCTCGGCGGGACGGCCGCCGTGCTCACGGACGACCTGCACGACGAGGCGGCCGCCCTCGTGTCGCACGTTCCCCACGTCCTGGCCAACCAGCTGCTCGGGGCGGTGTCCGGCGCGCCGGTGCGGGACCTGGCGCTGGGGCTCGCGGCCGGCTCGTTCCGGGACGGGACCCGGGTCGGGCTCACCGACCCGCGCCGCACCGAGGCGATGGTCACCGAGAACGCGGCCTGGGTGGCCCCGGTGCTGCGGCTCGCGGCCCGGGACCTCGAACGGCTCGCGGACGACCTCGAGTCCAACGCGCCGACGCACTGGTTCTTCGACCGTCCCGATCCGGTACGGGAGCTGATCGGCCGCCCGGGTGGCCCGCGCGTGATCGGCCTGCGACCGGGCGACGGGACCCGCCCCGGCGCCCGCTCGGACGTCGAGGTGGTGCCGCTGACGGGCGACTGGCCCGCTGAGCTGGTGGCGCGGTGCGCGGCGGGTGCTGTCGTGGTCCGGCTCGATGACCGAGGCGCGGAGCTCCAGCCGGCGCGTTGAAGTCGTCGCCCGCCGTTGCGTATAAGCAACAACTGCCACCATCGTGTGCGGAATCGGCTCTGCAGGGCGAACATTCATCAGTGCAGAGTTCTTCGCCCCGACCTTTACACATCGCCAAGGACGCGACGGTGCGGCGGCTGACCCTAGTGATAAATTGTGACCGAAGGCGGGTCCGGCAGTGTTCGTACACAGCCCAGCCCGCCTTCGTCATGCCCCGATGGTTACAGCGCCGCTGCCAGGGCCCGGCCCGTCGTCCGGCCCGTGAAGAGGCAGCCGCCCAGGAACGTGCCCTCCAGCGCGCGGTGCCCGTGCGAGCCACCGCCGCCGAAGCCAGCGGCCTCGCCGACCGCCCACAGACCCTCCAGCACGTCGCCGGACGGAGTCAGCGCGCGGCCCGTCTCGTCGCACCAGAGGCCGCCCAGCGTCTTGCGGGTCAGCACCGTCAGGCGGACGGCGAGCAGCGGCCCGTCCTGAGGATCGGTGAGGGCGCGCGGCGGGGACACCCGGATGGCCTTGTCCACGATGAAGTGCCGCGCGGCCGACGTCGCCACGACCTGCGGGTCCTTGCCGAGACCCGAGGCCACCTGCGCGTCCCGGGCGGTGATGAGGGCCGTGAGCGCCTCGGCGTCGATGTGCCCGGTGGAACCCTCGGTGGCCTCGGTCAGCGCGTTCATCTTCGCGGCGAGCTCGGCGGGCGTGCTCGCCCAGAGGAACTCCTCCGACTGCTCCGCGAACGTCCGCACCGGCACCGACTTCCCGCGTACGCGCTCCAGCAGCAGCGGTACCGACTTGCCGGTCAGGTCGGGGTTCTGCTCGGAGCCCGACAGCGCGAACTCCTTCTCCATGATCGTCTTGTTCAGCACGAACCAGGAGTGGTCGTCGCCGCGGGTGGTCACGTGCCGCAGCGCGCCGAGCGCGTCGAAACCGGGGAACAGCGGGCTGGGCAGGCGGCCGCCGTCGGCGTCGAGCCACAGGGACGACGGGCCGGGGAGGATCCGGATGCCGTGCCTCGACCAGACCGGCGAGTGGTTCGCTATGCCCTCGGGGTAGTGCCACATCCGGTCCTCGTGCACCAGCGCGGCGCCCGACGCCGCGGCCACGCCGAGCATGAGCCCGTCCGTGGAGTCCGGCACGCCCGACAGCATGCGCGCGGGCAGACGGCCGGCGTCCGCCGACCAGTGGGCGCGCGCCAGGTCGTGGTTCGCGCCGATGCCGCCGCTCGCCACGACCACGGCCCGCGCGGACAGCTCGACCTCGCCGGTCACCGTGCGGCTGGAGGGTTCGCCGCGGCCGGCGTCGTCGTCGGCAAGGATCTCGGCACGTACCCCCGTGACCCGGCCGTCCGTGGTGACCAGCGACGTGACCCGGTGCCGGAAGCGCAGGTCGAGCAGCCCGGCCCGGTTCGCCTCGCGCGCGGCGACGACGAACGGCGCGACGACGGCGGGTCCCGTGCCCCACGTGACGTGGAAGCGCGGCACCGAGTTGCCGTGGCCGCCCGCCGGGTATCCGCCCCGCTCCGCCCACTGCACCGCGGGGAACCAGCGCACCCCCTTGGCGTGCAGCCACGGCCGCATGTCACCGGCGGCGAACTCGACGAACCCCTTGGCCCACCGGTAGCCGAAGCGGTCCGGGCCCTCGCCACGCTCGGCGCCCGGCGCGAACCGGGCCGATCCGAGCCAGTCGGCGAAGGCGAGATCGAACGAGTCCTTCACCTTGAGGCGGCGCTGCTCGGGGGTGTCCACGAGGAACAGCCCGCCGAACGACCACCACGCCTGACCGCCCAGCGACGCGGCGGGCTCCTGGTCGAGCAGGACCACCCGCTTGCCCGCCGCCGTCAGCTCGGTCGCCGTGACCAGCCCCGACAGCCCGGCGCCGATGACGATGACGTCGGTCTCGACCGTGGTCGCAACGTCGTTGTTGTGGACGGAGTCAGTCATGTTCGAACCCTAGCGGGGCATCCGCCGCGTGGCGCCGTCCTCAGGTCATCCCCGGGGTGAACCCTGCGAGAGCAGCACCTGGAGGCTGAGCGCGTCCAGCGTCACCGAGGTCCGCGGGCCCGCCTCGTCCTCGGGGACGAAGGGGAAGTCCCACGAGGAGTCCCAGACGAGCTGCCAGGGCGCGCTGTCCGTGTCGGCCCGCGGGGGCAGTGTCACGTGGGCGTCCTCCAGGTTGCCGTTGATGACCAGGAGCACGTCGGCGTCGCCCGCCGCCGGCCCCGGACGCAGCATCTGCAGCACGCGCCGGCAGGTCTGGTTCCAGGTGACGGGCTCCATCAGCGCACCGTCGTCGGCGAACCAGAGCAGGTCCGGGTCGGACTCGTTCGGCCGCGGCGAGCCCAGGAAGAACGAGTCGGCGCGCAGCGCGGGGTGCTCCCGCCGCAGCCGCAGCAGGTACCGGGTGGTCTCGAGCAGGTCGGTCGCCGCGTCGTCCATCGCCCATCGCAGCCACGAGACCTCGTTGTCCTGCACGTACGCGTTGTTGTTGCCGCCCTGGCTGCGGCCGAACTCGTCACCGGCCGTGAGCATGGGGGTACCGGCGGAGAGCAGCAGCGTGCCCAGCAGGTTCCGCTGCGACCTGCGGCGCGGCGGCACGATGGCCTGCCACGGTTCGGTGGTCGCGTCGTCGCCGGTGGGTGTGTGCCCCTCGATCCCGTGGTTCCACGACAGGTTGTTGTCCGTGCCGTCGCGGTTGTCCTCGCGGTTGTCCTCGTTGTGCTTGTAGTCGTAGGCCACGAGGTCGGCGAGCGTGAAACCGTCGTGCGCCGTCACGTAGTTCACGGACGCGACGGGCCCGCGCACCAGCGGCGGGTCGCTCGGCCCGAACAGGTCGGCGCTCCCGGCCAGCCGCGTCGCGAGGTCGCGCAGGCCGAGCATCTCCTGCCCCCGCACGCCCTGCTTGGGCGCGTCCAGCCAGAAGGCGCGCGCGGCGTCGCGGAACCGGTCGTTCCACTCCGCCATGGGCGGAGGGAACGAGCCGGTCTGCCAGCCGCCCGGGCCGACGTCCCATGGCTCGGCGACGAGCTTGAGGCCGGACAGCACGGGGTCGGTCTGCAGGGCGACCAGGAACGGGTGGTCCGGGTCGAAGCCGACGGTTCCCCGGCCGAGCGTCACCGCCAGGTCGAACCGGTACCCGTCCACGCCGACGGTCTCGGCCCAGTACCGCAGCGAGTCCAGGGCCATCTGGATCACGCGCGGGCGCCGGAAGTCCAGCGAGTTGCCGGTGCCGGTGACGTCCGCGAGGGCGGCGGGCGAGGCGCCGTCGTGCAGGTAGTAGAGCGGGTTGTCGAGGCCGCGCCAGGCCACGTGCAGGTCGTCGTCGCCGCCCTCGCACGTGTGGTTGTAGACGACGTCGAGCAGCACCTCGATGCCCGCCTCGTGCAGCAGGTGGACCATGCCGCGCACCTCGTCGAGCACCGCTTCCGCGCCCTGGTCCTGCGCCGCCTGCGTGGCGTAGGCGGCGTTGGGCGCGAAGAAGCCGAGGGTGTTGTAGCCCCAGTAGTTCTGCTGGTCCTGGGCCGCCAGGCGCGACTCGGAGAGGCTCTTGTGGATCGGCAGCAGCTCCAGCGTCGTGACGCCGAGGCTCAGCAGGTGCTCGACGATCGCAGGGTGCGCCGCCCCGGCGTAGGTGCCGCGCAGCTCCGCGGGGATGTCCTCGCGGAGCATGGTCAGGCCGCGCACGTGCGCCTCGTAGATCACCGTGTCGGCCCATGGCACGCGTGGCCGCGACAGGGGTGCCGGCGGCGGCAGCGGTGCGACGACGACGGAGTGCGGCACGTACGCGAGCGAGTCCCGGTCGTCCGCCGCGCCGTAGCGGTCACCGAGCCACCAGCCCGGCGCGCGCTCCGTTGCCACGGAGCCCACCACCTCGGGACCGTAGCGCAGCCGGCCCGCGAACCCGCGGGCGTACGGGTCGACGAGCAGCTTGGCCGGGTTGTGCCGCATCCCCGCCTCGGGCTCCCACGGTCCGTACACGCGGAAGCCGTAGCGCTGGCCGGGTGCGATGTCGGGGACGTGCGTGTGCCAGACGCCGTACACCGGGCCCACCATCTCGACCCGGCGCTCGGTGTACCGGGCGGGGTCGTGCTCGTCCAGGTCCGGGTCGGTCACGTCGATGAGGCACAGGTCGACGGCGGTGGCGTGAGACGCGAGGACCGCCGCGTCGATCCCGCCGTCGGGCGTGACGTAGACGCCCAGCGGCGGGACGTGGCTGCGCCTGGCCGTCGGCCGGATCAAGGGCCGGACGACCGGACGGGGCGCCGGGTCGCCCGGCGCCCGCTGTGGTTCTGCTCGTCGTGAGTGCACCATGTGGCTCATCGTTGCAGGCGGGCAACTGTCAGCCCAACCTCGATGGTTGTTGCGGACCGGCGTGGTGGAATGGGCGGATGGAGCAGCTCGAGCCCGGCCGGAGCCACCTGGCGCCCGACGAGCGCCGCCGGGTCGCGCGGCACCTCCTGCTCGACGGGTTCGGTCTGGCCGCGCAGGAGCGCCTCGCCGCGGCGCGCGTCGTGGTGGTGGGCGCTGGCGGGCTCGGGTCACCGGTGCTGCAGTACCTCGCCGCGGCAGGGGTGGGCACCCTCGGCATCGTCGACGACGACGTCGTCGAGGCCTCCAACCTGCAGCGGCAGGTGCTGCACTCGGTGGCGGACATCGGACGGCCCAAGACGGCGTCGGCCGCCGACGCGCTGCGCGGGCTGGCGCCGTCGGCGGAGGTCGTCGCGCACTCCGAGCGGCTGACCCGCGACAACGCCGCGGCGATCCTCGGCGGCTACCACCTGGTGGTCGACGGCTCCGACACCTATCAGACGCGCTATGCCGTCTCCGACGCCGCCGCGAGCCTCGGCCTGCCCGTCGTGTGGGGCACGGTGCTGGGCTGGGACGGCCAGGTGAGCGTCTTCTGGTCCGCGGCCCCCGACGGGAGGGCGATCACCTACCCCGACGTGTTCGGCCCGCAGCCGCCCGAGGGGGAGTCGTGCGCGACGGTAGGCGTGCTGAGCCCGGCGTGCGGCGTCGTGGGCTCGACGATGGCGGTCGAGGCCGTCAAGGTCCTGACCGGTACCGGCGATCCGGCGCTGGGCAGGCTGCTGGCCTACGACGCGCGTACCTCGGCGTGGGACACGATCGTGCTGGCCGCGCCGGCGTCGTCCTCGAGTGATGTCGCGACGGCGGGGACGACGGCGGCCGCGGAGCCGGGGACGATGCCGGCCGCGGAGCCGACGTCCGCCATGGACGCGACGCCGCCGGCGGGGACGACGGCGCACGGGCCCGCCGGGCCGCCGTCCGACAGCCCTGGGCCGCTGCCCGAGCTGCCCGGGGTGCTGCTGCTCGACGTCGGGCTGCGGCCGGGTGCCGTGCCCGGTGCGGTGTTCGCCCGGCTGGAGGATCTCGCGGCCGGCGACCTGCCGCCGGAGCTGCTCGACCATCCCCTCGACGGGCCTGTTGTCGTGGTCTGCGAGCGCGGTCTGCGGTCGCGCGGCGCGGAGCAGCTGCTGCGTGCCGAGGGGTGGCGCGACGTCACGAGCCGCGCCATCCTCGGGTGAGCGCAGAGTGCAGCGCAGGGTGCGGGCCGAGCTTGCGAGGCACGCGCCCGAAGCGGAACGCCGCGCTCACCCGACGAAAAAACAGGGTGAAGCGGAACCGACCCACCTGCTGGACACGTCCCGTTCATCTGGACGTACCGGACCTTTGGTGGGCGAGACACCGCCTGCTCCTAGGTTGACGACGACCTACCCCCCAGCTCTGACCGGAGAACCTCCGATGACGATCGCTCCTGAACACCGCACGCTGCTGACGGTGTCGACGCACGCGCGCGGCAAGCGCAGCTCCGTCACGTGCCGTCTCAAGTGCAACGACGCGTGCCTTCACCCCGCTCCCAACGAGAGCGCCAACGAGTACTTCAAGGACGTCGTGAGCTCGGTGCTGTCGCGCCGTGCGATGCTCGGCACGCTGGCGGTCGCCGCCGGTGCCGTGGTGATCGGTGCGCAGGGCGTCGGTGCGCCGTCCGCGGCCGCGGCGACCCTGCCCGAGGGGCGTCTCCCCGGCCACGGTGGTCGCGGCCTGGCCTTCGGTGCGATCGACCCGCAGCCCGCCGACGTCGACGCGCTGGTCGTCCCCGACGGCTACACCTGGGACCCGATCATCCGCTGGGGTGACCCGATCCTCCCGGGCGGGCGCACGTTCGACCCGAACAACCAGTCGCCGGAGCAGCAGGCCAAGCAGTTCGGCTACAACTGCGACTACCTCGACATCCTGCCGTTCGACGTCGGCGACGAGCGCCGCGGCACCCGTGGGCTGCTCGTGTCGAACCAGGAGTACACCAACGCGGCGATCATGTTCCCGCCGACGGCGAAGTACTGGGAGACGGACGCCGCGGGCAACGTCACCACGACGAAGAACGCCTACGCCCGCGCCATCGAGCGCGCCGCGCACGGCATGGCCGTCGTCGAGGTCCGCCGCAAGGCACCCGGCAAGCCCTGGAGCTACCAGCGGATCAGCCCGTTCAACCGCCGCATCCACCTGGACACGGAGTTCGTCGTCGACGGGCCGGCCGCCGGCTCCGACCTGCTCAAGACGTCCGCGGACCCGACGGGCACGCGCGTGTTCGGCACGATGAACAACTGCGCGGGTGGCACCACGCCGTGGGGCACCGTCCTGTCGGGCGAGGAGAACTTCAACGGCTACTTCAAGGCCGCCGGAGTCAACCCGGTCGCCGACGCCCGCTACGGCATCGGCTCGACCACCAGCTACGGCTGGGAGGCCGACGACCCCCGCTTCGGTGGTGGCGCCGGGTTCGAGAACGAGGCCAACCGCTTCGGCTGGATCGTCGAGCTCGACCCGCACGACCCGTCCGCCGCGCCCGTGAAGCACACCGCCATGGGCCGGTTCAAGCACGAGGGCGCCAACGTCACCCTGTCCTACCGCGGCCACGCCGTCGCGTACATGGGCGACGACCAGGCGTTCGACTACGTCTACAAGTTCGTGTCCAAGAACCGTGTGGCCAAGGGTGACTCCCGCTGGGCCCGGAAGCACAACAAGACGCTGCTCTCGGAGGGCGACCTGTTCGTCGCCAAGTTCACGGGCGACTCGCCGGCCGCCGAGATCGACGGCACGGGCGCGGTGCCGTCCGACGGCGCCTTCGACGGCACCGGCGAGTGGCTGCCCCTCGTCAAGGACGGCCGGAGCAAGGTGCCCGGCATGTCCGTCGAGGAGGTGCTGGTCTACACGCGCCTGGCCGCCGACAAGGTCGGCGCCACCAAGATGGACCGCCCGGAGGACGTCGAGATCAGCCCCGTCACGGGCCGCATCTACGTGGCGTGCACCAACAACTCCGGCCGCACCCCGACCAACACGGTCGAGGGCGCCACCGAGGCCAACCCGCGCACCCACAAGGTCGTCGGCGGCGTCACCAACAACGGCAACCGCGACGGCCACGTGGTCGAGATCATCCCCTCGGGCGACCAGACCTCCACCCGATTCACGTGGAACCTGCTGCTCGTCGCGGGCGACCCCGCCGTCGAGGGCACGTACTTCTCGGGTTACCCGAAGGAGCGCGTCTCGCCGATCTCCTGCCCGGACAACCTCGCGTTCGACGCAGAGGGCAACCTCTGGATCTCGACCGACGGCGCGCCGAGCTCCAACGCCATCCAGAAGTGCGACGGCCTGTTCAAGGTGCCGGTCTCGGGCCGCGAGCGCGGGCACGTGCAGCAGTTCCTCTCGGTGCCCGCGGGCGCGGAGACCTGCGGCCCGCTCGTCGACTCACGGGACGGCATGGTCTACGTCAACGTGCAGCACCCGGGCGAGGACGGGACGTACGCCGCGCCGCAGTCGTTCTTCCCCGACTACATCGCGGAGGGTGCGCCGGTCGAGGCCGGCGACTTCCGCGGCCCGCGCCCGACCGTGGTGCAGGTCTACCGCAAGCGCTGACCCACCCCTCCGCCCCCACCGCGAGGTAGAGCGAGCGTCCGTACGCCCGCTCTACCTCGCGGTTTTGGGTTCGCCGAAGTAGAGCCGGTGTCCGACGTACGCTCTACTTCGGCGAACGGGGGACCGCGAGGTAGAGCGTGCGTCTGGCACGTCACACCCGCGGGATGCGATCCGGGCCTCGCGGCGTTCGTAGACTTGATGACCGTGACCACCCCGCCTCCCGATCCCGCACGCACGCCGCTCACGGCGAGCGGTGCGCACGGCGAACTGCCCCGTGAGCCGGACGGCGCGTACCTCGACCACGCCGCGACCACGCCCATGTCGGCCGCGGCGCTCGCGGCGTTCGTGGCCGAGGCGCAGCGCACCGGCAACGCGTCGTCGCTGCACTCGGCGGGGCGCACCGCACGGCGCGCCGTCGAGGAGGCGCGCGAGACGCTCGCGAAGTCCCTGGGCGCGCGGCCGAGCGAGGTCATCTTCACGTCGGGCGGCACCGAGTCGGACAACCTGGCGATCAAGGGCATCTTCTGGGGGCGCCGTGCGCAGGACACGCGCCGCTGCCGGATCCTCGTGTCCGCCGTCGAGCACCACGCCGTGCTCGACCCGGCGTTCTGGCTCGCGGGTCACGCGGGCGCCGAGATAGTGCTCCTGCCCGTCGACGGCGAGGGCCGGCTCGACCTCGACGCCCTGCGCGCCGAGCTCGCCGCCCACGCCGACGAGACGGCCCTGATCAGCGTCATGTGGGCGAACAACGAGGTGGGTACGCTCCAGCCGATCCGCGACGTCGTGCGCGCCGCACGCCCGTACGGCATCCCCGTGCACACTGACGCCGTGCAGGCGGTGGGCCAGGCGGAGGTGTCCTTCGCCGACTCGGGCGTTGACGCCATGACCGTCAGCGGTCACAAGCTGGGCGGCCCCGTGGGCGTCGGCGCCCTGCTCGCGAAGCGTGACCTGGCCCTCGACGCCGTGCTGCACGGCGGCGGCCAGGAGCGCGGCGTGCGCTCCGGGACGCTCGACGCCGCCTCGATAGCCGCCTTCGGCGTCGCCGCACGCCATGCCGTCGAGTGCCTGCCGCAGCGTGCCGCCCGGCTGTCCGCCCTGCGCGACGACCTCGTCGCCCGCGTCCGGGTCGCCGCGCCCTCCGCGGTGCTGCGCGGCCCCGAGCCGACGTCGGGCGACCGGCTGCCCGGCAACGCGCACTTCACCTTCCCGGGCGCCGAGGGCGACTCCCTGCTGTACCTGCTGGACTCGGCGGGGGTGCAGGCGTCCACCGGTTCGGCCTGCCAGGCGGGCGTGCCCCAGCCGTCGCACGTGCTGCTCGCCATGGGCGTCCCCGAGACGGAGGCCCGCGGCGCCCTGCGGTTCACGCTCGGCGCCACGTCCACCGAGTCCGACGTCGACCGGCTGGCCGCCGCGCTGCCCCACGTGGTCGCCCGGGCACAGGCCGCAGGCCTGGTGTCGGGCCGTTCGATCGGAGGCATGTGATGAGGGTGCTCGCGGCCATGTCGGGCGGCGTGGACTCAGCGGTCGCCGCGGCGCTCGCGGTCGAGGCGGGGCACGACGTCGTCGGCGTGCACATGGCGCTGTCCCGGAACCGGGACCAGTTCCGCACGGGTTCCCGCGGCTGCTGCTCCATCGAGGACGCCGGCGACGCCCGCCGCGCGGCCGACGTGCTCGGCATCCCGTACTACGTGTGGGACCTGTCCGAGCGGTTCGAGGACACGGTGGTGGCCGACTTCCTCTCGGAGTACGAGGCCGGCCGCACCCCCAACCCGTGCGTGCGCTGCAACGAGCACATCAAGTTCGAGGCCCTGCTCGACAAGGCGACGGCCCTCGGGTTCGACGCCGTCGCGACCGGTCACTACGCGCGGATCGTCACGCGTGAGGTCGCGCTGCCCGACGGCAGCCTGCGCACCGTGCGCGAGCTGCACCGCTCGCCGAACGACACCAAGGACCAGTCCTACGTGCTGGCCGTCGCCGGGCCCGACCGGCTGGCGCGCGCGATGTTCCCGCTGGGCGGCTTCGCGTCGAAGGACGAGGTGCGCGCCGAGGCCGCGAAGCGCGGCCTGTCGGTCTCGGCCAAGCCTGACTCCTACGACATCTGCTTCGTGGCCGACGGCGACACCCGCGGTTTCCTGCAGTCCCGCCTGGGCTCGCGCCCGGGTTCCGTCGTCGACACCGACGGCGTGGTCGTGGGCGAGCACGACGGCGCGTACGCGTTCACCGTGGGCCAGCGCAAGGGGCTCGGGCTCGGGCGGCCCGCGGCGGACGGCAAGGCGCGGTACGTCGTCGACGTGCAGCCCGCGACGAACACCGTGGTGGTGGGGCCCGCGGAGCTGCTGAGCGTGGACCGGATCGCGGGGGAGAAGGCCCTGTGGTTCGAGGGCGTCCTGGCCCCGACGCCGCTGGCCGAGCCGGCCGGGGCCTCGGCAGATGTGGTCCCGGACGCGGACGGCTGGTTCACGGCCGAGGTCCAGGTCCGCGCGCACGGCGCGCCCGTCCCGGCGCGGGTGCGGTCGATCGTCCCGACCGGTGGCACACAGGGTGACGAGGTCCCGGAGGGTGAGCGACCGGCGGCGACGGACGGATCTCGGCCGGCCGCCCTCGGCATGGAGATCGAGCTGACCGGGGCGCCCCTGAGGGGTGTCGCGCCGGGCCAGTCGGTGGTCGTGTACCGCGGGACGCGTGTGCTCGGCCAGGCGACCGTCTCCCGCGCGTGGCGGGCTCCAGCGCCGCGCTAGCCGCGTCAGCCGCGTCAGGCAGTGCCGCGAGCCCATACATCTGAGAAGGAGACCTGATGACCGCCGTGTCGGGACACGGGCCGTGGCCCGGAGGCGAGCGCGATGTGCTCGAGGCGCAGCAGACGGCGCTCGGCGAGCTCGCCGAGCTGCCGACCGGCGTCGACGCGCTGCCGTTCCTGACGCAGCTCGTGCAGCGTGGTCCGGGCGCCGACGCCCTCGGGCGGACGGCGGTGCGGCTCGCCGAGATGCCCGTCGAGCTGGGGCCCCACGGCTGGAAGCTCACCGACCGGCCGGGGATCGACGCGCGGCGGGCCGAGACGTTCTGGCGTGAGGACCTCGGGGCCCTCGCCATCGCGGCGCACGGCCACACGGGCCCGTTGACCGTCGAGATGCTGGGGCCGTGGACGCTGGCGGCCCAGCTCTGGTCGGCCCGTGAGGACCGCGTCCTCGCGGACATCGGAGCCCGCGCGGACCTGGGTCTCGCGCTCGCCGAGAGCCTGCGCACGCTCGTCGCCGACATCGTCGCCCAGGTCCCCGGCGCAGAGGTGACCGTGCAGCTCGCGGAGCCGCTGCTCGGCCAGGTGCACGCGGGAGTGCTGCCCACGTTCTCCGGGTTCTCGCGGCTGCGGGCGGTGGCAGGGCCCGAGATCGTCGAGGGTCTGGCGCCCGTGCTCGCGGCCGTGCGGGACGCCGGCGCGCGCTCCGTCGTCCACCTGGGCAGCACCTGGGTCGGTGTGCCTGCGGTGGTCCTCGCCGGTGCCGACGCGCTGGGCCTCGACCTGGCCGACGTCGGGCCGGACGGCTGGAACGAGCGGGCCTGGGAGCTGCTGGCCCGCGCGACCGAGCGCGGGACCGGGCTCTGGGCGGGGCTGCCCCCCGCGCAGGTCTCGCAGTGCGCGGGGCCGGCGCTCGGCACGCTCGCCGACCTGGTCGCCGTCCCGTGGCGACGGATCGGCCTGCCCGCGGCGCAGCTCGCCGAGGTGACGCTCCTGGCGGCGCCCCGGCGGTCGCCGGCCTCGGTCGATGCTCACCGCGCGGAGCTGGCGAACCTGGGCCGCGTAGCGGAGAGCCTGTCGGAGAAGGCCGAGGCGTGACGGCTGACCGCCGAAGTAGAGGATGCGTCCACCATCTGCGTATCGCGGTAGCGGACACGCGCTCTACCTCGACGCCAATGTGTCCGTGAAGTAGAGCGTGCGTCCGGACGTCGCTCTGTCGGCCTTGGTCGCTGCGGTCTCGTCGCACAAACCGGTTCGCGACCCGATCGCCGTCGTTCCAGGGCCTGGAGCGTGACCACAGGCCGTGCGTTTTCCACAGCCCGGTCCAGCCTGGCTCCGGTCAAGCATGCTCCCTTGGTGAGACGAGCCGAGTACGCAGAAAACCTGCAAAGAATTGCAAACCTCCAGCGATCCGCCGCGGACGGGTCGCTGGTCACATCCCGGATGTACTCCGCAGATCGAGCGACCGAGCCGGAGGTTCCGGCGAAGATCGAGTACTCCGCACAGGACCGACGGCGCCTCGCTGAGCGTGTGCGGAGCGGTGACCTGGAGCGGATCAGACCAGGTGTACTCATGGTGCCGATCGATGACGGTCTGCGACCGCACGAGGTGTCCGAGCTCGCGACGCTGCGCACCGTGCGAGCCGTGGTCGAGCGCTCACGTTCGTCTCTCTGGGTAAGTCATCAGACTGCCCTGCTCCTGCACGGCTGTTGGACGTTTCGGAGCGGCACGGCGGTCCACGTCACTCATCTCAGCAACCCGAACATCGACCGCGAGCACGAGACGGACATCGTCCGGCACTGGACAAAATTGCCGGGCCGCGACCAGTGCATTCTGGGCGGGATTCCGGTCACGACGCTGGAGCGGAGCTTGGTGGACTCGATCAGGACGCTGGATCCCGACAGCGCGCTCGTCGCTGCAGACTCCGCCTTTCGGCGTGGCGCGAGCACTGTTCTCGTCCAGCGCATCGTCGCCGAGTCCATCGGAAAGCGCGGCATCATCCAAGCACGTGAGACGTTGCGCCAGACAGATCCGCGTTCGGCTTCGCCGGGGGAGTCGATCGTTCGGGCGGCCATGCATCGCGCGAGAGACGTGAATCCGTCTCTTCAGGTCCCGGTCAAGACTCGGATCGGGACATTCTGGGTTGACGTCGGGTGGCCCGATCTCAAGGTCGGCTTCGAGTTCGACGGGGCGGTCAAGTACTCCGGCGGAGCGTTCGGCGATCCGGAGCTGGCCCAGCGGGAGAGGGCTCGCAGGGTGCGCGCACTCGAAGAGGCCGGCTGGTTGATCTTCGAGGTGAAGTGGGCGGACGTCGGAGATCCGGTGAGGCTCGACGCCCTGGTCTACGACGCGTTCCTGCTAGGGCTCGCACACATGCGACGCACCGGCTGAGCGCCGCCCGGACACTTGCTCTACTTCGTGAACGCGACGACGCCGAAGTAGAGCGCCTGTCCGAGAGCGGATCGCGAAGTAGAGCGTGCGTCCGGACACACGCTCTACTTCGCGGATGGGTGTCAGGCCGACAGGCGGTTCCAGAGGAACGTCCAGTGGGTGGCCGCCATGTACGCCGCCTGGGCGTTGTTGGCCGCGCCGCCGTGGCCGCCCTCGATGTTCTCGTAGTACGTCACGTCCTTGCCCGCGGCCAGCATGAGCGCAGCCATCTTGCGGGCGTGGCCGGGGTGCACGCGGTCGTCCTTGGTCGACGTCGTGAACAGCACTGGCGGGTAGTCCCGAGCCGCGTCGAACAGGTGGTACGGCGAGAAGCTCCGCACGAACTCCCAGTCGGAGGTGTCCGGGTCGCCGTACTCGGCCATCCAGGACGCGCCCGCGAGCAGGTGGGAGTACCGCTTCATGTCCAGCAGCGGGACACCCACGATGATCGCCCCGAAGAGCTCCGGGTACTGCGTGAGCATGTTGCCGGCGAGCAGCCCGCCGTTCGACCGGCCCTCCATCCCGAGCCGCGCGGGCGTCGTGATGCCGCGGGCGACGAGGTCGCGCGCGACCGCCGCGAAGTCCTCGTACGCGCGGTGCCGGTTCTCCTTCAGGGCGGCCTGGTGCCAGGCCGGCCCGTACTCGCCGCCACCGCGGATGTTCGCCACGGCGTACACCCCGCCGCGCTCCAGCCACGCGCGTCCGACGGTGCCCGAGTACCCGGGCAGGATCGCGTGCTCGAACCCGCCGTAACCCCACAGCAGCGTGGGCGCAGGCCCGGCCTCGCCCGAGACGAGGTCCGCCCGGCCGACGACGAAGTACGGCACGCGCGTGCCGTCGTCCGACTCCGTGAACTGCTGCCGGACCGCCATCCCGGCCGCCTCGAAGTACGACGGCGCGGACTTGAGCACCTCGGGCGCCGCCGCCGTCTCGCCGGGTCCGGCGACGGTGGTGCGTCCCAGCGTCGACGGCGTCAGGTAGCCGGTGGTGACCACCCAGACGTCGTCCGAGTCGACGACGTCCACCGCGCCGACCCCGACCGTGAGCAGCTCGCCGCCCACCGGAAGCTCGGAGCGTGCCCACTCGCCGCCCGGCGTGGCCACCGTGGGCGGCGTCAGCACGTGCAGCAGGTTCTTCACGTCGTCCAGCACGTTGACCACCAGGTGGTTCCGTGTCCAGGTGATCCCGGCGAGCGACGTCGTCGGCGTCGGCTCGAAGAGGACCGTCAGGTCGCGCGACCCGGCCATGAAGTCGTCGAAGCCGGTGGCGAGCAGGGAGCCCGCGCGGTAGGTCGTGCGGCCGATGGTCCAGTCGTCGCGCAGGCGCACCAGCATCCACTCGCGGTGCAGGCCCACGTTCGCCGAGTCCGGCACGTCGATCTTGGTGAGGGTCTGCTCGGGCGTGCCCACGTCCGTCGCCAGGTACGTCTCGTTCGCGTAGAACCGCAGCGCACGGTGCACCAGGTCCCGTTCGAAGCCCGGGGTGTGCGACCGGGACGCGCTGATGTACATGTCCTGGTCGGTGCCCTCGTAGACGACCGTCGCCTCGGCCAGAGGAGTGCCGCGCAGCCACCGCTTCACCTGACGCGGGTAGCCCGACGGCGTCATCGTGCCCTCGCCGAAGTCCGTGTACACGTAGACCGTGTCGGCGTCGATCCAGGACAGTCCGCCCTTGGCCTGGGCGCGCACGAAGCCGCCCTCGCTCTCGGGCACGAACTGCTTGGTGACGAGGTCGAACTCGCGCGTCACGTCGGAGTCGGAGCCGCCGGGCGACAGGTCGACGAGCGCGTGCCGCCGCGGCTCGCCCGCCGCGAGCTGCTCCGGCGTCGGGCGCAGGACGCTCGCGCCGTGCCAGACCCAGCTCTCGCCCTCCTCGGCGGCGAGGGCGTCGAGGTCGAGGACCGTCTCCCACTCGGGGTCGTCGGTGCGGTAGGAGTCGAGCGTCGTGCGGCGCCACAGGCCGCGCTCGTGCTCGGCGTCCTGCCAGAAGTTGTAGTAGTGCTCGCCGACCTTCGAGACGTGCGGGATCTTGTCGTCCGAGTCGAGGACCTCGCGCACCGCACGCTCGGTCTCGGTGAAGGCGGGACCGCCGAGGACCTGCGCGCTGTGCGCGTTGCGCTCGCGGACCCAGCTCAGGGCGGCCTCTCCGTCGACGTCCTCGAGCCAGGCGAACGGGTCAGTGGCGGGGTCGAGGGGCGTGTCCGGGAGAGCGGTTCGGGGGGCGGTCTTGGTGTGCTCGACGCTCATGGAGAGCACCCTACGCGGCTGGTCCCGGCTCTGGCCGTCGGAGGGCCGGATGCGTCGGACCAGGGGAGTCGTGCCCGGTTTGTACAGTATTGTGCGGCTATTGCGCTACGGGGCTGCCCTATTCCCCAGTGGCACATATTTTCGCTTGTCGCACCACGGTCGTGCCCTTCCACGCGTGGGACGGCCTGTGGTAGAAACTGCAGTCCAGGGGGTTGTTCGCCCCCTCCAGCCGAGTTCGTGGAGCAAGCCGCGGTAACTGCCGTGTCCGGCCTCCCAAACTCTGACGAGACAACTATTAGGGGGATCGGCTCGGTGAGCTCGATGTCTTCTTCTCCTCCGCCGAGCAGGCTGCGCCAGGTCGCACCTTGGGTGTGCGTCGCCGGCGTGCTTGCCTATGTACTCGTAGCACCAGTCCTGTTCACCGCCACCGGGGCCTCGTCCACGTGGCCCGCCTGGCTCGTCGGCATCGCGGCCGTCGGGCTCGCGGTGGCGGCCGCGCTGATCGCCGCGCGGTCCTCACGTGACGACCTCGCCGCGCACGAGGACCTGGTCCTGGCGCACCGCCGGGCCGAGGAGCGTGCGGACGCGGCGTCCCGGGCGCTCGACGCCCTGGCGAACGAGCAGCTGCCCGCGTTCCTCGACAGCGAGCCCGCTCCGCCGCTCCCGCACCTTCCGGGCGACGCGGGTGCCCAGGCCCGTCTGGACGAGGCGGCCGCCATGCTCGCCCGCGTCCAGGAGGAGCGTGTCGCCCGCCGCGACGCCGTCCAGGTCGCCGTGGTCGCCCTGAGCCGCAAGGTCCAGGCCGCCGCGCACCGCATCCAGGAGGAGGCGGCGCGCATGGTCCAGCGCCACCCCACCGACCCGGACATCCTGCAGACCTCCATGCGCGTCGACCACGCCGCGGCCCAGCAGGCCCGTCAGGCGCAGAGCCTCGCGGCGCTGTGCGGCGAGTGGCCGGGCCAGCAGTGGAGCGAGCCGCTCCCGCTGCCCGACGTCGTCAAGGGCGCCGCCAGCCGCATCACGGCGTTCCACCGGGTCGAGGTGTCGGGTGACCCCGGCGTCGCCGTCTCGGCACGCATCGTCGAGCCGCTCATCCACCTCGTGGCCGAGCTGCTGTCCAACGCGACGCAGTCCTCCCCGCCCACCACGCAGGTGCTCGTCTCGCTGCGCCAGGTGCAGCGCGGCGCGGTCGTCGAGATCGACGACTGCGGTGTCGGCCTCGACCTCAAGCAGCTCGAGCAGGCGCGCGACATCGCCTCCGGCAAGCGCGAGATCAGCATCACCGAGCTGGGCGAGATCCCGCAGACCGGCCTGGCCGTCGTCGGCACGTACGCGCGGCGCCACGGCTTCCGCGTCGACGTCACCGAGTCGGTGTACGGCGGCCTGCGCGCCATCGTCATGATCCCGGCGGAGCTCACCGAGGCAGTGGTGCCGTCGGGCATGCTCACGCCGGCGGCGACGCTGCCGAGCGCCGGCTCCCACACCAGCGGGGCCTCCGCACTCGGGTCCCGTCGCAGTGCCACCGCAGTCGCCGAGGCACCGCTCGTGACCGAGCTGCCCAGCGCAAAGCCCGCGGACGACGACGAGTGGCCCGCACCCGCGGCGCCCGACCCGGCGACCGTGGTTCCCGTCGAGCCGCTGAGCGCGCCCGGCGTCGTGGTCGACGAAGAGGAGGAGACGCCCGTGGCCGGTACCCCGGTGCAGGCCCCTGGCGAGCTGCCCCTGCGTCCCGGGCGAGCGCGCCCGGAGGACGACGAGTTCCCCGAGCCGTCTGCGCTCCCGCAGCGGCGATCGCGCCGCGGAGAGGCGGAAGCGACCGACGACCGGACCAAGGCCACGGAGCCCCGTACCGAAGCTCCTGGTCCCACCCAGACGGCCGAGGAGGCCGGTGAGTGGATGGGTGCCTTCTTCAGCTCGACCGAGGCGCAGTTCGGGGACTCACCAGACAGCAGCGAACCGCCGGCTGGAGCCGGTGGACCTTCGGAGGACCGATGACTACGCACGCCGACGGCATGACCAGCACCGACGGTAATAGCTGGATGCTCGAGCTCATCAGTGGTGTACGGGGGGTCAAGCATGTCGTCGTGCTGACCTCCGACGGCCTGATGAAAGTTCGGACGGACCAGACCCCGCTGGACGTGGCCGACAAGGTGGCCGCGGCATGTGCCGGACTTGTGGCGCTGGGGATGGGAATGAGCAGGGAGTTCGGAAACAGCGAGACGATCCGCCAGGTGATGGTCGAGTTCGACGGCGGATTTCTCTTCGTCCGGGGAGCCGGTGACGGCTCGCGTCTCGCGGTCGTCACGGACACGGTGATCGACCCGGCGCTGATTGCCCAGCAGATGCAGGCCCAGGTGCTCATGATCGGGGAGCGCACGCTGGGCACGGAGCGGATCTCCAGCTGACCCCGCCCCGGGCACCGTTTCGGAAAGCACCACCCGAGCCTCGCGAGGCTTGGCCGTACCAGGCACCACCAGCTCGACCGATACCTGACCGACCGACAGGGGGCGAGGGGATGGACACCGAGGAGTACCGCGATCACCCGGTGCGCTCGTACGTGCTCACCTCCGGGCGGGCGCACCCGTCGCGCAACACGCTGCGCCCGGAGACACTTGTACGTGCGGTCGAGAGCCGGCCAGTGCTCTCGACGGCGAGCCGGCTGGAGCGCGAGCTGGTCGAGCTCTGCCGCGGCACGCTAGCGCTGGCCGAGGTGGCTGCCTACCTGCAGCTACCCGTGAGCCTCGTGGCGGTCATGGTCTCGGACCTGGTCGACACGGGGAACCTGACGATTCGTTCCAACCACCAAGCGCACGTCCTGCCCGGCAAGGACATCCTGGAGAAGATTCTCGATGGACTCCGCAAGCTCTGACCGCCCGGCGACCGGGCAGCACCTGGCACCGACCGTCGCGCGGTCGGTCAAGGTGCTGGTGGTGGGTGCCTTCGGCGTGGGCAAGACGACGCTGATCGGTGCGGTGAGCGAGATCGACCCGCTGCGCACCGAGGAGCGCATCACCACGGCGAGCGTCGGCATCGACCCGGGGCAGCCGAACAAGGAGACGACGACGGTCGCGATGGACTTCGGTCGCATCACCGTGACCGACGACATCGCCCTGTACCTGTTCGGCACCCCGGGCCAGCGCCGTTTCTGGGACCTGTGGGCGGGCCTGGCCGACGGCGCGGTCGGTGCGCTGGTCATGATCGACACCCGGCACCTCGAGGACAGCTTCGAGGTGCTTGACCAGCTCGAGCTGCGGACCAAGATCCCGTTCGCGGTGGTCGTCAACCAGTTCCCCGACTCGCCGAACTATCCGCTGGAGCGGGTCCGCGCCGCGCTGGACCTGCTGCCGGAGACCCCGATCGTCGAGTGCGACGCACGCGACCGGCAGTCCGCCGTCCTCACCCTGATCACCCTCGTCGAGCACGCGATGACGTTCCCGGTGTTCCAGAAGGTCAACGCGTGACACTCGCCAACAGACTGCATCTCCGGCTGGAGGACATCTCCGACCGGATGCAGCTGTCGGAGATCACGTCGGCCCGGGATCCGCACAAGCTCTACGAGCAGCTTCGCGACGAGTGGGGTCCGGTCGCACCGATGGACCTGGAGCCCGGCGTCCCCGCCTGGCTCGTCCTCGGGTACGACGAGGCAAGCAGCGTGATGCGCAACGAGCTGCTGTTCTCCCGTAACTCCCGCAACTGGCGCTACGTCCAGGAGCGGTCCCTGCCCGCCGACTCGGGGGTCTTCGCCGCGCTGGCGCCGCGCGAGAGCGCGTACTACCTCGACGGCATGCAGCAGCGACGGCTGCGCGCACCGCTCGACGACGCCCTCGGCGCCATCGACGAGAAGCGCCTGGCCCGTACGGTGGCCGTGACGTGCGAGGCGATCATCGACCGGCTGATGCCCCGTGGCGAGGCGGACCTGGTGAAGGACTACGCCGTCGCGGTCCCCGTGATGGTCATGACCGAGATGTTCGGCATGAGCCTGTCCGACGGGAACCGGATGCACGAGCTCACCGAGGCGGTCTACGCGGGCAGGGAGCAGGCGCGCGCCGCCGCGATGGAGCAGGAGTCCCTGCTGGCCGTGCTCGTGGCGACGCACCGCGCCGAGCCGGGCGAGGACCTGACCACCGCTCTGGTCAACCACCCGAACCACGAGAACGACGTCGAGGTGATGGCCTCGATCGGCGTGATGTTCAGCCTGGGACACGATGCCGAGATCGCGTGGATCGCGAGCACGCTGCACATGATCCTGACCGACCCGGCCTTCGCGGCCCGGGTGCGTCGCGGCCGGCTCGACCTGGACGACGCGCTGGACGAGGTGTCGCGGCGCAACCCGCCCGCCCCGCACGTCCTGCCGCGGTTCGCCCGGCAGGACTGCGAGCTCGGCGGACGCCGGATCGCGTACGGCGACGCCCTCGTGCCCGCCGTCGCCGCGGCGAACGCGGACCGGGCGATCCGGACGGACGACCCGTGGGAGGAGCTGGGCAGCCGGTTCCATCTGACCTGGGGCGCCGGCGCGCACGCCTGCCCCGCCCATCGGATCGGGCCGCTCATCGGCCGTATCGCCGTTGACACCCTGCTGCGCCGGATCCTCGACATGGAGCTGTCGGTCCCGGCGGACTCGCTCAAGATGTCGGCCTCGCCGTGGTCGCGCTACCCGCGCAGGCTGCCCGTCCGGTTCACGACGCCGCTGACCGAGGGCGGCCCGCGCGCCGAGCGCTGACCCGCCTGTCCAGACGGAGGCCGGGCCTGTCGAGGCCTCTCGACAGGCC